>CAYQTF010000163.1:0-5391 GCA_964420345.1 uncultured Flavobacteriaceae bacterium | reverse complement strand
TGGGTTATTTACGGCATCTTTTAATTTTATAATTGCCTTTTTGTAATTTTTAGATTTAATGTAAGTTCTAGCAATTTCAATAAAGAAATCTGGTTCAAAGTCAAAAGTTGGAAATTTAGGATTGTAAATTAATCCTTCATCATAATAAACTAATGCTTTTTTTTGGTTTTTTTTAGTGTAATAATTTCCAGTAGATTGATAAGCAATAGATAAAAAGGCTTTTTCCATTATACCTAATTTATTTTCATCATTTATTTTCTCCATTTTATTTAAAGCATCTATCATTTTTTTTTCATTATTACCCTTACTATATATTCCAACTAAATAATGGTAATATTGTAGCTTTTTAGCTAAACTAATTTGGCTATCCTTATTCTTAACTGAAGTGTTTTTATCTAGATTAAAAATTTTATAATTTTTATTTAAATAACCTTCCGCATTTTCATAATTACCTATTTGTTTTTCTAAATCTCCTAACCTAATATAAACTCCTGAAAAATAGGTTAAATCTGGATTTTTAATTTTGGTATAAATCCCTTCTGCTTTTTTCAATAATTGATAATTTTTTAATGGTAGGTTTAAGAATTTTTTCCTGTAAATATCAGCATAATTAATATAGCAATTTGCAATGAAATTAGAATCTATTTTAGAGAAATTACTCAATAATTTAATTGCCATTTTAATATGAGAAATAGAATTTGCTAATTTGCCTAATTCTCTTTTAGAAATTGCACTATATTGTAAAGCCTCAAATAATTTTAAAGTGTCTTTAACTTTAGCACTATTTAAAAAATTTAAACTTAAAGTAGCGTAGTGTTCTGTGTCTTTAAAATTAAATAAATAATCATAAGCATATATATATAATTTTTTATATCTAGGATATAATAAATCTTTATCAATATTTAAGTTTTCAAGTTTAGAAATGTGATTTTTTAATTCTTTATAACCTTTTTCGTAAGTTTTTTTATCAATAAAATATAATTCTGAATTGGAAAAATCTTTAAAGATGCTAAGCATTTTTTTAGTTTTATCAGATTCATTTTTTGCTAATATAATTGCAGAATCTCTGTATTTTATTACGTCAATATGTTTATCTAGAGATAAAGAATCCGCAGTTTTTGTTGCTTCTTGCCAAGTTTTTTGAGCGTTTAAATTTAAAAAGCAAAGGGTTAAACCTATTAAAAAGGCGACTTTTTTCATGTGATTTTTGGTTTGGTTATAAAACAAATTTACAATTTTATTTAGAAAACAGTTATTTGACATCTAAAAGATTAACTCATTTAGTAATCTTTATCCGTTTTTATGAATAGTAGTGACTAAGAAATGTCACAAAATGTGGCATTTAATATGTTTAGAGCGTATAACTATTATTTGTTTTTCACTATTATTTTTGTAGTATAATTTACTTGTTTGTTTTACAAAGTAAAAAAGTAAATACCTGTTGTTGAGTTTTTTTAGACAACACATTAATTCCTATTTAATTAAATATCTTCACATTAAAATTAGAATAGTTTATAAAATTAATATCTAAGCTTAAAATACCATTAGCAATATTATTAACCCCTAAAATTTCTTCCACTTCAATAGTTTACGTAGTAAAATTTTTACAACCATTAGCATCAGTATAGTTTATAATATAGGTTCTGCCCTTAAATTTAGTAATATTGATTTATTGAATAATGGTGAAATTGTTGTTTTATAAAAGGTTTCATACAAAAGTAAAAAACTTAACCGCAAGGAACGCAAAGAAAAACTGCAAAGTACGCAATGAGAAATAACCTTTGCGTTTTTTGCGAAAACTTAGCGACCTTTGCGGTAAAAATAATAATTAGATTACCTTTGCTACATGCCAAAAGTGTTACTAATAACGCCACCATTTACACAATTAAATACGCCTTACCCAGCAACTGCTTATTTAAAAGGTTTTTTAAAAGAGAAAAAGGTTGATGTAAATCAAGTAGATTTAAGTATTGAATTATTTTTAAAACTATTCACAACTAAATTTATCATTAAAGTTTTTAATCAAGCAAAGATTAATAAAAGTTATGATTTTCCGTTAGTTTGGCAACAAAGAACCGAATATATTGTTAAGGTAAATACGGTAATAAATTATCTTCAAAAACATGAGGTTGTAACTGCACATCAATTATTAAGTTATGGTTTTTTACCAAAAGCGCATCGTTCTACTATAACCGAAGAAGATTTAGATTACGCCTTTGGTAATTTAGGCATTTTAGACAAAGCAAAACATCTCGCAACCTTATTTGTGGAAGAATTAGGCGATTTTATACAAGCAAATGTAGATGAGTTTTTCTCATTTACTAAATATGCCGAACAGATAGCAACATCGGCAAGTAGTTTTGATAAAATCGAAGAATTTTTAAACTACGAACCAACTATTATTGAAGAAGAAATGTTGGTGTTATTAAGTGAAAAAATCAATAAATATAAACCTAAATTGGTTTGTTTTACAATTCCGTTTCCTGGTAATTTATTTTCTGCTTTGCGGTGTTCTCAATATATAAAAGAATTTCATTCAAATATAAAAATTGCCTTTGGTGGCGGTTATTGTAATACCGAATTACGATCTTTAGAAGATGCAAGAATTTTTAAATATTTAGATTTTATTTCTTTAGATAGTGGCGAATTAACTTTGCTTAAAATTATTAAATATGTAAATAATAAAATTGAAGTAAATGAATTAGAAAGAACCTTTATTTTAGAAAAAGACAAGGTTGTCTATAAAAATAAATTACCAAATACCATTGTTTTACATCGCGATTTACCAGCACCAAATTATTCCGATTTACAGCATGCTAGTTATTTATCTTTTTTAGATGTTATGAACCCAATGCACAGACTTTGGTCTGATGGAAAATGGAATAAATTAACCGTTTCTCACGGTTGTTATTGGAAAAAATGTACGTTTTGTGATGTAAATCTCGATTATATCGGAAACTATCAAAATACCACAGCAGAAGATTTAGTCAATAAAATTAAAGAAATTAGTAAAGAAACTGGCACTAACGGTTTTCATTTTGTAGATGAAGCTGCACCGCCAAAAATGCTAAAAAATCTAGCCGAAGAATTAATTAAACAAAAGGTTTATATTACTTGGTGGACAAACATACGGTTCGAAAAAACCTTTAACGATTCTTTATGTGAGTTATTGGCAAAATCAGGTTGCATTGCTGTAACTGGTGGATTGGAAGTTGCTTCGGATAGATTACTTAAAAAAATAAAAAAAGGCGTTGATATTGCACAAGTTGCTAGAGTTACCAATTCGTTTTCAAAATACGGGATTATGACACACGCATATTTAATGTATGGTTTCCCGACACAAACCGAACAAGAAACTATTGATTCCTTAGAAATTGTGCGACAGTTATTTGAAAGCAATTGTATCAAATCTGCTTTTTGGCATCAGTTTACTACTACAATTCATAGTCCGATTGGTAAAAACCCAAGCGATTTTGATATTGAAATTACGGGTCCAGAATTTAAAGGTTTTGCTCAAAACGATTTGTATCATAAAGATCCTAAAGGAGCAAATCATTCTAAATATAAAAAAGGTTTGAATCTAGCCTTGCGAAATTACCTCAACGGCATTGGTTTTGAATTGGACTTGCAAACTTGGTTTGAGTTTGAAATTCCGGAGACAACGCATGATAATGATTATGTTTTGAGTGTTTTGTAGTTGTTTTAAAGAGGCGCACAAAGGTTCACAAAGATACTAAGAGAAAAATCTGTGAGTTCTGTGAGTTCTGTGTGATATATTTTAACAGAGATTCACAGAATACCTACCTAAAACTCCAACCTTTATAATCACTTTTAGATTCTAACGTATTTTCAATATTATCTGGTAAATGAGGAAAGAAATCAATACCTGTTAGTTTTTCGATTTTATCAATAGAAACCACATATTTATATAATGCTTGTTTTTCGTTTTGATGCGGTATTAAAAAAGCAATTGCTTTAATTTCTGGTTCGGTATAATCGAGTAAAATTTTATAAAACTGATTTGGCACCGAAACTTTTTCTTGTCCAATTGTTTTTAGATTGTCTTTTAAAACGCCACCTGTAATTACATATAATGTTCCGTATTTTTTAGTCCAATATCTTGTTTTTTGCTCTAATCTATTCCAAATACCAGCATTAAATTTGTGATTTTGAGGCGAAATATTTGAGGTATAAAAAGTATCATTATAAGCATCTAAAGAAAATCGCATATCGCCAGCAGGTAATAAATGTCCTCTATCATAACCAGATTTTTTATAATTACGATAATTAGCCGATTTTGTTTTTACTTTTTTGTCGTAAATAAAATAAGGTCTTTTTCTATTTATTTTTTTTAAATAAGATGGTTTTAAAGCATACGCAACCCATTCTGCTTGTTCGTGTTTTTCGCTATACGATAAAGTGTAATATGTATGTTTTATTACTTGATTTGTAGTTGAAGTTGGTAAATAATTAAATTTATCTGCTAAGATTTGCGTTTCTTCGATGCCATCTGCATCATTATCTGAAGTATTATTTGTTGTCGTTGCATTTTGATTCTGATAATAAATAAATGCTGCTATTAATAAAGTTAGTATTCCGTAGATTGATTTTCTGTTTTTCATTTTTTTTTCACGCAGATAGCGCAGATTTTTTTTGATTGATTTTATCACTTTTGGTTATGCTATTAAATAATGTATTATATACCTAGTTTGTTTGTTTGTTTGTTTCTCTTTTGAACCACAAAAGACACAAAAGTTTACAAAAGTCTTATGTGTTCTTTTGTGACTTTTGTGGTTTTTTTTAATTAATACCTTTGCTAATTCTGTAACAAAATCTCCTCAAAATCATCCGTCTTTTCAAGGCAATTTAAAGTTTTAATTAGTTGTTTAGAAGGTGTTGTTAGTTTTCGCTTCGTTAAATCTATCCAAGCTAAAAATACGGTAATTGTAGCGGCAAGTTCGCCATCTTGTCTAAATAAAAGTGATTTTAATTTAAAACGTTCTCCGTTTTTACTAGATGCTTCTAAAAATAATTCGATAGAAATATCTTCGCCTAATTTAATTTCTCTTCTAAAAATAGTGTTTTCCGAAAATAAAATTGGTCCTATATTCTGTTTTTCCATTACGGATAATCCGAAACCATTTTCATTTAAAAAACGTAATCTTGCTTCGGCGGCGTAATCGTTATAAGCAGTATGACGCATGTGTTTATTTGCATCGAAATCTGCCCATTTGGTTTGAAAGTTTATTTTGTAACTCATGTTTTTTTTTGTTCCCGCAGATTTCGCAGATTTTCGCAGAACTGCATTCTAATCTGCGTTTATCTGCGGGAAGTTTTTTTATTTTAATAATTCTGAAATTCTCCTAATAGCTTCTTTTAACAAATCTTGTG
>CAYQTF010000162.1:0-5445 GCA_964420345.1 uncultured Flavobacteriaceae bacterium | reverse complement strand
TATTGCTGTATAAGTTGGTACTGCTACAACCATTCCTAAAATTCCAAAAAGCAATCCGAAAATAACTATAGATAAAAATATCTCTAACGGATGCGATTTTACACTCTTAGAAAATATAATTGGTTGGCTTAAAAAATTATCTACTAATTGTGCTACCAAATACCCTATCATTACATAGATTGTTGTTGGTAAAATAACGGTTTTGAAATCCGCACCAATATTACTTGTCATCGTTAAAAATAGCATTAAAATACCGCCAATTAATGGTCCAACAAACGGAATTAAATTTAAAGTAGCACATAAAAGCGCAATAACAACTGCATTCTGAATCCCGAAACTTACTAATATTATTGTGTAAATAATAAATAGAATACTTATCTGAAAAATTAATCCAATAAAGTAACGAGATAATAAATCTTTAATTTTTGAAAAGGATTTACCAAATCTATCTTCACTTCCGTCTGGTACAATAGTTAATAATGCTTTGTTGAATAATGCCTTGTCTTTCATAAAAAAAAAGGAAATAAACAGAACAGATAATAAACCGATTGTAATCGTACCAAAAGCACCAACTACGCTATTAAAAACAGTAGGTAATTTGTTTAATTGCGACGCTAGATCAAATGATTTTAATTGCTCAAAAACATTAATATTTCGCTCTTGAAAGTACGCATTTAATTGTGCAAAAGTTGTTTCTAAATTACTTCTGAAGGCTTCGGAATTTAATAAAGATAAATTTTCGCCTTGCTGTTGAATTAAAGGTATAATCATTCGTATCAACCCAAATAATACACCAATAAATAAAACCATTGTGGTGATAACTGCAATTGAATTTTTAAATTTTAATTTGGTTTTTAAAAACCGAATTATTGGCCTAGCAATTAAAGTTACTACAGCAGCAATGGCAATATATGCTAAAACAGATTGAATTTTATAGAAAAAATAAAGTAACACAAGAATACCAGCTAAAATGGCAATTGCTTTTAATATTCCGTTGGTAATTTCTTTTGCTTTCAATAGATTTTATTTAGATATCAAAGATACTAAAAATGAATTATAAAAGAAAAATGTCACTTTAATTAAAATGACATTTTCTTTATTTTTACAATGAGCATCAATTTATTAAATAAAAAGATACTTTATTTTTTATTCGCCTTTTGGATATAATTATCTAAAGCCATTGTCATAGATGGTGTTTCTTTAGAAGGTGCTGCAATATTTACTATTAAACCTGCTTCTTCTGCAGCTTTAACAGTTGTATTACCAAAAACTGCAATTATTGTTTTCTTTTGTACGTAATTCGGAAAGTTTTCGAATAAAGATTTAATACCACTTGGACTAAAGAAAACTAAAATGTCATAAAACACATTTTCTAAATCAGACAAATCGCTTACTACAGTTTTAAATAAAGTAGCTTTACTCCATTTAACGCCTAATTCATCTAATGCTTTAGGTATAGATGGTTTTAATTTATCCGAAGAAGGCAATAAAAAGGTTTCCGTTTTATGCTTTTTAATCAGTTTAATTAAATCATCAAAAGTACGTGTGCCAACATATATTTTACGCTTACGGTAAACCACATAATTCTGCAAATAGAAAGAAACTGCTTCCGATTGACAAAAATAACGCATATCATCTGGCACCGAATAACGCATATTTTCTGCGAGTCTAAAATAATTATCAATCGCTTTTCTACTAGTAAAAATAACTGCAGTAAAGTTGCTAAAATCTATTTTTTGAGCTCTAACTTCTTTAGACTCTACACCTTCAACATGTATAAAAGATCTAAAATCTATTTTTACTTTTTGTTTATCGGACAAATCGAAATAAGGGGAACGTTCCGTAGTTGGTTTTGGTTGAGAAACTAAAATTGTTTTTACTTTCATCTTTTTCTTTTTTTAATTTTTAAAAGGTTTTTAACCTAAACTTTGTACTTAAATTTACCTATTTAATGTATTAAACACTAACATTAAAGGTAAAATTTCAAGAATGCAAAGATATAAAATAAAATAAAACAATCTACTAAAAATTAATTTTTGATTTTGAAGTAAAATAATTACATATTTTACTAATAACAAGATAGTAGTAAAAATTGCCAAGGCAACGAATAAAACACCGTTTTTAAATTCAAAATAATGAAACAAAACTAAAAAAGGAAAAATTAATAATGCTACTTTAGATAATTGACTTAACTTCACAAAAGACAAACCGCTTTGTTCTTTTTTTAGTGTAAAAATAACCGCAAAAATTTTTCCAATAAAATATCTAACTAAATAGAAAATCAATATTCCTAACGTTATTTTTAATAAAAACAAAAACTGATTTGTAGGTAATTCATATTTAAAATACATTAATATTTTTAAAGATAAAATAGAAAAACAAAACACATGAAAAACCAAAAATATTACATTAAACGGATGAAAAACACTAGTTATAGAAATATATTCTACAAAATATTGTTTTGTATGAAATAATTTTCGAAAACTCAAAAAACGCTTTTCAAAAAAATAATTAACAACAACCAATAAACCAATCATTATAATAAAAATTATAGTAATCCAATTATTAGTGACTAAAGAACTAATCATAAAACTTTGTTAAATCCGATTTAGGTAACAACAAATTTAGTGATATTTTGTTTTATCTTTGCGAATATTTTAAAGTATATAAAATATTAATGAACGATACACTTGTTATCATACCAACCTATAACGAAAAAGAAAATATAGAGGCAATTATACGCGCTACATTTTTACAAGAAAAAGCGTTTGATATTTTAGTAGTTGATGATAATTCACCTGATGGAACAGCCAAAATTGTCGAAACATTACAAAAAGAATTTGCCAATAATCTTTTTATAGAAAACAGAAAAGAAAAACAAGGTTTAGGTATTGCATATGTACATGGTTTTAAATATGCACTTCAAAAAAAATACGATTATATTATAGAAATGGATGCTGATTTTTCGCATAACCCAAAAGATTTAATTCGTTTGTATAATGCTTGTGCTATTGAAAATGCAGACCTTAGTATTGGTTCTCGATACCTTAACGGAAAAATAAATGTAGTAAATTGGGATTTTAAACGCATTGCTTTATCCGTTTTTGCTTCTAAATATGTACGTTTTATAACAAGAATACCAGTTTATGATACCACAGCAGGTTTTGTTTGCTATAAACGGAAGGTTTTGGAAACTATAAATTTAGATAATATTAAATTTAAAGGTTATGCTTTTCAGATAGAAATGAAATTTAAAACTTGGCAACATCATTTTAAAATAAAAGAAGTAGAAGTAATTTTTACAGATAGAGTAAAAGGAAAATCAAAATTGTCTGGTTCGGTAATTTCCGAAGCAATTTTTGGTGTTATAAAAATGAAGTTCGGATTTAAGAAAACAAAAACTCAATGACTAAAAACCAACCACAAACCTTAATAAAAAATGCAAACATTGTAAACGAAGGTCAAATTTTAAAAAGAGATGTTCTTATTAATGGGGAATTTATTGTCGCTATTGCGGAAGAAATTAAAGTAGATACCAATTTGGTTACTGTTATAAATGCTACGGGCAAATATTTATTACCAGGTATGATAGACGATCAAGTGCATTTTAGAGAACCTGGTTTAACACATAAAGCAAATATTGCAACAGAATCTCGTGCTGCGGTTGCTGGCGGAATTACGTCGTTTATTGAAATGCCAAATACAATTCCGCAAGCAACAACACAAAAATTATTGGAAGATAAATTTGAAATTGCTAAAGAAACATCTTACGCAAACTATTCCTTTATGTTTGGTGGCACAAATGATAATTTGGAAGAATTATTAAAAACAGACCCGAAAAATGTTGCAGCAATTAAGTTGTTTTTAGGTTCATCGACAGGTAATATGTTAGTGGATAATCAAGAAGTTTTAGAAAAAATATTCTCTTCCACTAAAATGTTAATTGCCGTACATTGTGAAGATGAAAATACCGTTCAAAAGAATTTACAAGCACATATTGCTGAATTTGGTGATGACATACCCATAGAAAAACATCCTATAATTAGAAGTGAAGAAGCATGTTATTTGTCTTCTTCTAAAGCAATTGAATTAGCAAAAAAAACTGGCGCAAGATTACATGTGTATCATCTTTCTACGGTTAAAGAAACAGCGTTGTTTAGAAATGATATTCCGTTAAAGGATAAACAAATTACTGCAGAAGTTTGCATACATCATCTTTGGTTTGACGATAGTGATTATAAAGAAAAAGGAACTTTAATTAAATGGAATCCTGCCGTAAAAACCAAAAAAGATAAAGAAGGTTTATTACAAGCTTTATTAGATGATAGAATTGATATTATTGCAACCGATCATGCACCACATACTTTAGAGGAAAAAAATCAAGTTTACACCAAAGCACCAAGTGGCGGTCCGTTAGTACAACATGCATTATTGGCATTATTAGAAATGCGAAAACAAGATAAAATTTCTATCGAGAAAATAGTAGAAAAAGCATGTCACAATGTTGCAATTATGTACCAAATTGAAAAACGAGGTTATATAAAAGAAGGTTATTATGCAGATCTAGTTTTAGTAGATTTACAGAAATCGCAAACTGTAACAAAAGACAATATATTATACAAATGTGGTTGGTCACCTTTTGAAGGTACTACTTTTTCTTCCACTATTTTAAGTACATTTGTTAACGGGAATCTTATATATAATAAAAGTGTTTTTAACGACAACATAAAAGGTAGTCGTTTGGTTTTTAATAGATAAATATTTTTTAACAATTGTTTAAAAGCAATATATTAAGACATACAATGAAAAAAATCTTACTAATATTAATGCTATTTTTCGTTTTTTCTTGTGTGAAAAAAGGCTTAGATAAACCAAAAAATCTTATTTCAAAAGAAGTGATGGAAAATTTATTATTCGATATGCATATCGCAAATAAGACAAGAAACATTAAAAATATAGACAAAGAAAAAAACATAAATTATATGTCTATTATTTCTGATAAATATAAAATTGATAGCACACGTTTTAAAGAAAGTCACGCATATTATATATATCATATTAATGAATATCATGCAATTTATAAAAAAATTGAAGCAAGATTAGATTCGCTAATTAAAAAACAAGAAATAATAGTTAAAGTAGCAGATTCTCTTAAAAAAATTGATACCAAGAAAAAGAAAGATTCCATTAAAATACTTAAAAAGAAGAAATAATGTCACATTTTACCTTAGGTTTTGTGACTTCTTAGGTTCATTAAACATTTGTATGCCTAACGATAACTGCTGTAAAATAAGTTAAAAACGGCAAACAAAATGCTTTAAAAACAAACTTCTATTTATTTTATTTTACTTTCATCTTCATTTTGAAAAACCACAAAACTCAAACCTAAATTAAAACTAATTGCTGGTTTTTGCGTAGTTTTAAAACTTTCTGAATTTAATTTAT
>CAYQTF010000161.1:0-5473 GCA_964420345.1 uncultured Flavobacteriaceae bacterium | reverse complement strand
CTTTTAATGGCTTGTAGGTTTTCGTACATCCAATTTAAGTAATCTTCTTTTTTCCAAATATCGCCATACATTTTCTCTTCAAATGCTTGCACATCTTCATTATTCATTTTTAATTCTTCATTCTTAATTTTCTCCGCAAGTTTCGGATTTCTGCGGATATAAACTTTTTTTGCATAATCTGCTCCACTTGCAAAAGGTGGGTCAATATATACCAAATCTACTTTTATACCTTGTTCTTTTAAGTAAGCACAGGCAGAAATACATTCGCCTCTAATTACAAGATTTTCTTGTAATGAAGAATTATTTTCGCGCTCCACCAATTCTTCATTCTTCATTTTTAATTCTTCATTTGAAACAACCGTTTCAATGGTTTCTACTTCATAATATGGCATTCCTCTTTTTATACGGTCGTAAACTTTGTCGTTATCACGATAACGTAAAACTCTTTGCGTACGGCTAAAATTATCTAAAACGGCTTGTCCTTCAACTGTATTAGGTGTATATGGTATGTATTTTATTGGCATTTTCTTTTGAATTAAGAATTAAAAGTTAAAAATGAATAATTATTCTGTTTGTACTGTAATTTTTTATTTTTCATTGTTAATTTTTCATTTTTGTATGTTCTGTTTTGTGCTTTTTAATATTGCAGTAAGAATATTTTTAATGTCTGTACATTCTTTTAGTATTTTTTCAGTTTCATTTTCAGTAAGATAATTGGTGGCTTTTAGTAATCTTAACCAATAATGTGTTTCTCTTGCTTCTTTTAGTGAAATTTGTAATTTTGCTATAAAATCTCTTTTACTTTGCCCACCAATTCCTTCTTCAATATTAGCGCCAACAGAAGTACCACTTCTTAATAATTGTTTAGATAAAACATATTCTTTTTTTTCATCTTTCAAATATTTATATAGATTTACAATTCTAATAGCAAATTCAAAACTTTTTTCTTGTACAATGTTATTTTTCATTATTAATTTTTCTTTTTTAATTTCTGAGGGTTTTTGCCCAATTTCTTTTCTTCTGATTTTACTCGTCTTTCTAATTTTTTTAAATCTTCTTCTGCTGGTAAATTTTCGGGTGCAATACCTCTTTCTAATAATATTCTTCTTACAGAACGGTTATTAACAATGTGTTCGGTTGATATTTTACGTTCTGTATTTAAACCTTTTTCTTTGGTGTTAAAAACAGTTATTTCTGTGGCAAAATCTTTGGCTTTTATGGTAATTGTTGGTAAAAAATCTGCTAAAGGTCTATTTAAAGGAATGCCCAATTTCTTTTTCATTTGTCTTGTGGTTAAACCACCAAATAAGGCTTGGTCTCCTTTGCTTCTAATTATGCCAAAGTTTCTATCATTTCCTGTCTGTTCGTATATTAAAGTGCTTAATTCTTTTTCAGATAATGATAATTTTGTTCTTGCTTGTAATCGTTCCCAATCTTTTATACGTTGCTCAATTAGTTCAAATTTACGAGTTTGAATAGCAAAGTAATTTTGAGCAAAAGCAATGGCTTCTTTTTTTGGATCACCATTTTGAGTAATTAAATAACAAGCGTATCTTGTAAGCATTACATCTTTAATTTCTCTTTGTGTACCTGAACCAATTGTAACCATTTTCCCGATGTCGGCAAAATGGTCTTCAATATTATTATCTGACACTTCACAAGAAGTTTTTGCTTTATTAATTACTTTTAAAAAATTATCCCATTTGGTATAGCCTAATAGGTGCTGTAATTCTCTTGCAAACCAAAATTCTACACCATTATCTGTGGAATAAGAGCAATCTTCAAAATTTTGAGTTAACGATTTTATTATTTCCTTTTTCATAAATTAATGGTTAAAAAAATTATCAATTTTGCTATTTAATTTACTCAAGTTATTAGGCAAATCATCACTATCTACAAGGTATAAAAAATCAAATTTATTGTACCCAAATTTATCTTTGTTTTGTTCTAAAAATTGTGTTTCTACAAATTTTTTCTTTTTCAGAAATACAGGGTCGTTTTCAAAACCTTTCCCTTTGGTTTCAATAATTAACGCTTTGTGTATTTCTTTGTTTTTGCGTTTAATTATTAGAAAATCCGTAGTGTATTTTCCTATATTTTTCCAATAGGTGTTTTCTTTTGCGTAGCAATTTATTACAAACTCGGTTAAACCTCTTTCTCCATTAAAATAAATTTCTAAATCACTATTTTTAAAGTTGGTAAGGTTTAAAGTTTCTTTTAAAATGTTTTTTTCAAAATCACTTTGTTTAAAATCGTAAGGCAAATAATGAAATGTTTTGTCTTTGCTTTTTATGGCGTTAGAAAAATCGTATTGTTTGCTAAAATCTTCAAACGAAGGCATCATTATTTCAAGTGCTGTGCCTTTAATAGATTTCATTTGTATATCATACATTTTTTTTACATTTTCTAAATCAATTTTTACAGGTGCATTGCGTTTATCAAAGTCTAAAATCTTTTTAGTGTCTGCTACTGTTGGGTATAGTTTTTCATTTTCATCAACTGGTTTTAACTTGTCAATAATTAGCAAATCGGCATCTTGTTTTAAAACTTCACTTTCGGTCTGTAAGTTTCGTTTTATGCTAAATGCTATTCGTATTTGAGCATTTATATAATACAAATCATAGAGTTCATTATAATATGTAATCTCTTTTTCCTTGTATGATATTTTATCGAAAATTTGTTTTAATTCTGTTTCAAATTCATTGAGTTTAGAAACCAAAATTTTATTAAAACTTGCTTTTGAAATATCAAAAATCCAACTGTTATAATTAGCAAAATTTGTTCCTGTTTGTTCAATTATATCTGTTTGTGCATCATCAATTTTACTTAAACCACTTGATTTTATGATTGCCGTATTTTTATAATCATCAATGTTGCTTAAAAGTGCTTTTAGTTTAGGTTTCGTATTTGTTTTATCCTCTTCCTCAATAGCATTGTAAGTGATTTTTAATTGATAAAACTCAATACTTGGTAATTGCAAATGCTCTAATCTGGCAAAACGTTCTATTTTTTCAGGGATTATTTTTTTATTTAATTTGTTTAATTCCTCAATACTTGTTTGTTGTTCTTTTTTAAGTTGTTGGTTTAAAATAGTTGCATTGTATTCGTTTAACCAAATTCTTGCAGTTTCGTGTTTGTTTTTATCTACTTGACGTAAACACCTACAAGAAGTTTGTAAAACCATATTTTTAGGACTTGCTCCTTTTTGTGCTAATATAATACCTGTTAAACTTGGGCAATCCCAACCTTCTTTACCAATTTGAACTAATAATATGTAGCGTTTTTTGGTTGCCGAAATGGTTTTAGGAACGTCAAGTGTATTAAAAAGCAATTCGTTTTCTTTGGGTAATTTATATTGTTTATTTCCTTTATGAAAACGTAATATTTCGTTTGGATTAATTTTTAATTCTCCTGTTAAAAAAGGATAAATTTCTTCTTCTAAACTTTCAATATTACTACAATAGATTGCAATTTTAGCAATATTTCCATTCTCGTAAACTGTTTTTTTATAATGCTCTTGAAAGTCAGATATTCCTTTTTCTATAATTTGAAATTTATCTAAATTTTGAGCAACTTTTACTTTTGGTGTTTTAAGGAATTTAGTAATTGCAGTTACTAATGGATAATAATAAACTGTATTCGTAATTTGAGTAAATTTAAAAAATGCAGTATCTGTTACATTTATTTTGTCTGCTTTTGTTAAATATGGTGTTCCTGAAAAACCTAAAACAGTTGTAATGTTTCCTGTTTCTTGCCATTTATTTACAACTTGTCTTAATTTTATATCTCCGTCAGTTGCGTGATGCACTTCATCAATAAGAATTGATAGATTAGGTATTTTTCCAATTAAGTTTCTTAATTCGTTTGCGAAAATATCTTTTTCGTCTTCCGTTTTTTCTATTAAAAGCAGGTCATTATCAAGTGTTGTTCTGTTTAAAATTACTTTTTCAGCATTTACAACAAATATTTGCCCAAAAGGGTTAGGTAAACATTGATTTACTTTTTGAGCATTTGGGTTTCTTGCTTTATTACTTTTACTTCCTGTTTTTGCTTGGTCAAGAATATCAAATTTTAGTAATTTTTTAATATTACTTGCAGATGGTTCTGGCAAAACCCAAGTTGGGTCAAATTTTTCAATTGTTTTTAAACTTGGTACAATAGAAGATTTTAATCCAGAAGGGATTAAAACTAAAAAGTTGTGTGCAAAATTTTTGTTTTCAGGTTCGTTTTGAGCAAAGTATAAATCTAAATAAATAATAGATGCCATTAAGAACGTTTTTCCTGCTCCCATTGGTAAACTCATTAAATAATCGGCATAACTTACATTGTAGAAAATGTCTTTTATTATTTTCTTGTAATCTATACTTTCAGGATTTTCTATGATTAATTTAACAAGTTCAGGCAGTAATTCTGTCTTTCCATTTTTCTGTCTTGCGAAATCAAATAATGCCAATGCAGATTTATTGTCTGCAAGAAAATCTCTTGTATTTTGGTTTATATTTAGTTTAGATAAGTCTGTTCCGTTTGTAAAAAAACCTTCTGCGAAAAGTTGCCAAAGAGGTTTATTTTCTCCTTTAACTTTTAAAAACAAGTAAGTTTCTAATGCTTGAATTTGCGTATCTCGCAATTCTCCTTTATCTCTTATATACTTAACAAGACTTTTTACAGTACAATCATCAGACTGTAACCATTCGTTTGTTTTATATTTTATTATTTTGTTTAGCATTAAACTTACCCTTTTTATCGATTATTTTTAAAATTCAAATTTAATGCTTTTAATTCAATATCTCTTTTTTAGACAAATTATCTTTTGGTTTTTTTGTGGCGTGGGCAAGAAATTGCTCTTTTGGTTTTTTGAGTTTTGGCATTGAGCGTAGACAAAAACCAAATGTGCAATTTGTGTGTAGGTTTTCTCTTTTTAGCACAGTTTTTCGTCTGTGGTGCTTGCAGGTAACATTACAATAATATGAACAGTTTCTATTTTTTTTTATAGATATTGTTTCACTACTGTCCTGTTATAAATCAAACAAAATCAACTGGTTAGGATTGACCCTTTGTTTGTTTCTGTAATCACAATCGTTAAATAGTTGATTTACAGTAGTTTTCTCAAACAAGCTAATACTAAAAACTTGTAGAATTGTGTAATGTTCCTGTTTTAGATTTAATTTCTTTTTTATTATAGCTACTAACAAATACATACTAACTGCAATCCAAATCTGCGTACACACGGCATTATAACTTGTTCCATAAAATTTTTTGATTTTTAAATGTTGTTTTATCCATTTAAAAAACAATTCTACTTTCCATCTTTCTTTATAGAGTTGTGCTATAATTTCTGCATTATAAGGTAACTATTCACCCAAAAATTTAGATATTTAAAATTCATGTGCTATTGATTTTGAAGAATCATTAAGATGTTAACAATTATTTCTGCTTATTAATAGTATTTTTTGAGGTTTTCAAAAAAGGTTGT
>CAYQTF010000160.1:0-5489 GCA_964420345.1 uncultured Flavobacteriaceae bacterium | reverse complement strand
ATACAAAGTTAAAGTCACATGACTAAAACAGAAGAAAAAATTGAAAAGTACATCGCTGAGATGGACAAATTAAAAATAAGTTTCGATAAAGACTTATTCACATTGGTAGCAAAAGGTTTAGGACCTGCATTATTTAGAAAAGACACAGAAGTTGTTTCTTGTGGTGATGTATCTGAATTAGCAACTGTTAAGAAGAATTTCTTAATAAAAAAACACGGTTTAGAAGACTCTGAAAAATTAGATACTGCAATTAATACAGTATGTGAAAAAATGGGGAAATCAAACAAAAACAAATACCGTGCAATCTTTTATTACTTATTAACCGAAGATTTAGGTTTAGCAGGAAACTACGAAGAAACTACTAAAAAAGAAGTTGCAAAAGAAGAACCTGCAAAAGAAGAGCCTAAAGTTGAGGCGAAAAAGGAAACTAAAAAAGTAGAAAAAACTACTCCTGTAGCAAAAGAAGAAGTTGCTGCAAAAGTAGAAGAGAAAACTACAGAAAAAGCTGAAGTAGCAAAAGAAGAAGTTGTAGAGACTAAAGAAGAGGTTGCTGAAGAAGAAGTTGTCGAAACTAAACCAGAAGAACCAAAAGTAGATCCAGCACAATTTTTAGCAGATTTCGATTGGCATAAATACGAAGAAGGTATTGAAGCTGTTGATGAAGAAAAAATTGCAGCTTTCGATAAAGCATTAGAAGGTATTGAAGGTTTTGTTGAAGAAAGACAAGTAATTGACGGAACTGTAATGAGAATGACAGAACGTGAAGCAATTATTGACATTAATTCTAAATCTGAAGGTGTTATTTCTTTAAACGAGTTTAGATATAATCCGAATTTAGCAGTTGGTGATAAAGTTGAAGTTTTAGTAGATAAATTAGAAGATTCAACAGGTCAATTAGTATTATCTCATCGTAAAGCTAGAGTTATTAAAGCTTGGGAAAGAGTTAATGCAGCACATGATACTGGCGAAATAGTTATGGGTCATGTAAAATGTAGAACTAAAGGTGGTATGATTGTAGATGTTTTCGGAATTGAAGCATTCTTGCCAGGTTCGCAAATTGACGTAAAACCAATTAGAGATTACGATCAATATGTAGATAAAAACATGGAATTTAAAGTGGTAAAAGTAAACCACGAATTTAAAAATATTGTAGTTTCTCATAAAGCTTTAATTGAAGCAGATATTGCTTTACAGAAAAAAGAAATCATTGGTCAATTAGAAAAAGGACAAGTATTAGAAGGTGTTGTTAAAAACATTACTTCTTATGGTGTCTTTGTTGATCTTGGTGGTGTAGATGGTTTAGTTCATATTACCGATTTATCTTGGTCTAGAATTAATCATCCAAATGAAATTGTAGAATTAGACCAAGCTTTAAATGTGGTAATTCTTGATTTTGATGAAGGTAAATCTAGAATTCAATTAGGTTTAAAACAATTAACAAAACATCCTTGGGAAGCTTTAGATACTGAACTTAAAGTAGGCGATAAAATCAAAGGTAAAATTACCATTATTGCTGATTATGGTGCATTTATTGAAGTTGCTCCAGGTGTTGAAGGTTTAATTCACGTTTCTGAAATGTCTTGGTCAACACACTTAAGATCTGCACAAGATTTTGTAAAAGTAGGTGATGAAGTAGAAGCAGAAATTTTATCTTTAGATAGAGAAGATCGTAAAATGTCATTAGGTATCAAGCAATTGCATGTAGATCCTTGGACAGATATTACTACAAAATATCCAATCGGTTCTAAGCATACAGGTACAGTTAGAAACTATACCAACTTTGGTGTGTTTGTAGAATTAGAAGAAGGTATTGATGGTTTAGTGTATATATCTGACCTATCTTGGACTAAAAAAGTAAAACATCCATCTGATTTTTGCTCTGTTGGTGACAAATTAGAAGTGGTTGTTTTAGAATTAAATGTGGAAGACAGAAAACTAAACATTGGTCATAAACAAACTCAAGAAAATCCGTGGGATGCAATTGAGTCTTCTTATACAATTGATAGTGTTCATGAAGGAACTGTAAAAGAGAAAAACGAAAAAGGTGCTATTGTAAACTTTGAAGAAAACGTAGATGGTTTTGTGCCTTCTCGTCATATGGAAAAAGAAGATGGTTCTAAAATAATTAAAGGCGATACTGTTGATTTTAAAGTATTAGAATTTAACAAAGAATACCGAAGATTAGTAGTTTCTCATACAGCAATATTTAAAGCTCAAGAGAGTAAGAATATTAAAACTGCAATGAAAAAGCAGGATACTGTAGAAAAAACTACCATCGGTGAAGCAAACTCTGCTTTAGCTGATTTAAAAAAGAAAATGGAAGGTAAGTAATAAAATAACTAACTATTTTTAATTTTATAAAACCTCTAAATTTATTTAGAGGTTTTTTTTTTTTTGCTACGAATTCACGAATATGTTTGTGAATTTATGCCGTTTTTGTTAGGTAATACCAATTTAACCATAAAACCAAGGGGTCAATAAAAGTTGAGGACTAACAATAAAAAATTATTAATTTCATTTGATTTTATCAAATATTTCCTCGTACTTTACAACATTATATATAAAACATTAAAACGATTTCATATTATAACCGTTGGCAATAATTTGACAAATTAGCCCAAAACTTGTTTTTTATTAAAAAGTTTTGTTAAAAGACAATAGAAAAGGTATTATTGAAAATAGAATGTTATTATTGTGTTTTAATGAAAATCGTATATAAAAAATAATTATGAAAAACATCACAATAATAACATTTCTATTAATTTCAAATTTAATTTTTAGTCAAGATACTCAGTTAGTTTGCCAACCTATGTTCAATTCTAATTTATTTAGCTTTGAAGGTGAAGAATTGGAAAATTCAGGCCCCAAATTACTGTTCTTGAAAGATGAAAATTATCAAATAAACTTCGATTCATCTGAATTTGCTGATGGTAATAGAAGTGTTTGCGTAAAAGGCTTAAGTCAAACTACTGCTACTCACGCAACAGTATCTATAAATATTCCTATTAAAATCAAAAAAAATTCAAAAATTGAGTTGTCTGTTTGGGTGAAAACAGGCTCGATACATGGTTATAACTCAGGAACTATATTACGGTTAATTGGGTATGGAAATAATAGAAGTACTAAACCTACCACATTGAAATTTAGTGATGGTATATTGAAGGGAAGTAGAGATTGGACTAAAATTTCCCTTTCTACTATTTTAAAAGAAGACGAACATGCAATCACTTTAAGTGGATTGATGCAAGGAAAAGGAAAAGCTTGGTTTGATAATTTTGAATTAAAAATAAATGGAGAAAAGATAAATGATATTTTATTTTTCAAAGATTTAGAAGAAGAAAATAAAATCAAAAACACTTTAAAAAAGTATGTAACTCCTTTAAAAATTGAAAATTTAAAACAGATTTCTGATTTTGTATTTACTCAAAAAAATAAAGTAAGAGTAATAGGTTTGGGAGAAGCAACACATGGTACAAAAGAAGTTTATGAGTATAAAATAGAAATAATTAAATCTTTAATTAAAAATAATGGAGCAAGAAAAATTGCTTTAGAGACTCGTTATACAAATTCCGAGAATTTAAACACTTATGTACTAACGGGAAAAGGAAGTTTAAAAAAGGTAATGTCAGAATTAGACTTTTGGCTATATAATACGATTGAATTTAAAGACTTTTTGAAATGGTTAAAAAAATATAATAAAAAGACAAATGATAAAGTTTCAATAATTGGAATAGATTCACAACCACGTGGAATTTCACTAAAAAGGTTAACTAAAAAATTAAAAGACAAAGTTTCTTTCTCAAAACTACTTTATAAATTAAATAATGATTCTACAAAAGTTGCTCAGAAAATTACTATTTCTAATACTTTACTTCAAAAACTATTGAAATCTAATCAAAACAAAAATGTTTTAATGAATGCAAGAGAACTATCTCAATCCTATTTTTTAGAGCAATATATAGGTAGTTCAAAATATCACAGGTTTCGTGACAGTTTGATGGCCGTAAATATTGAATATCTAGAGAAAGAATTATCTTTAAATGAAAAAATTATTTATTGGGCACACGACGAACATATTCAAAAAAAGTCAGGTTTTGCTGGTGGTTTTTTAAAGGAGAAGTTTAAAAATCGTTATGTTAATATAGGGTTTCTTTTAGGAAAAGGAAAATATACTGCAGTTAATAATAAAAGTAGAAAAGTTACCTCTAATAATTATTTAACTCCGGTTAATTGCAACTCTTTAGAAAAGTTGATGTTAACCTATAATAAGCCAGTACTTTTATTAAATAATAATGCTGCGTTTAAGAATGCTTATTTAAATAATAATTTATATAATAAGTATGTAGTAAAGCGATCTATTGGTGCGTTATCTACAAATAGTCAATTTAATAATTTAAGTGATGGCAAAGAAAATTCATTTGATCTTCTTATTTATATTAAAGATTCAAATCCATCACGACTTCTTAAAAAGATTAAACATCGTTTTGAACAAGTAGGTAAATAAAAATATTGTTGGAAAAATCTTTTAGAGAATAGTGAAATACGAGAAGAATCGAAATAAAACTATTGCCAATAATCAGTATATGCAATAATGGTTAATTGTTAACTTCGATGTTGGTTTTGTATTTACGAAGTCCGCAAAATTTTTCAAATTTTGCCATATTATTTTTGAATAGAAAAATTCAAAAAATTGTGCTACTTTTACAACTCAAAGTAAGAGCATTTTAAACCATTACTGCTCATACTGTAACGTTGATAAAGTACTTACAATACAGGTAATTTATGCTTAATATTAAATCACTAATTATTTTTATTAAATCTTTAAAATTATATATAAACCGTAATTCTGTTAATTTTCATATTTTTAATTACAAAAATATAATTAATCCCCAACTTTTATATCTGATCCACTTTTATATGTAATCCCTTATCATGAATAAAAAAAGACTTCCAAAAGAAGTCTTTTCAATACTGTATATGATTCTAATCGTTAACAATTTTATCTTATAAAGAGTTTTGTTTTTAGATTAACGGATAAATCCAAAAATATTTTTAGAAAAACAGCGACTATTTTTAACATCATTATATACGTAACAAAAAAACCATCTAAAAAGATGGTTTTTTTTAAATACATTTTATCACATAAATTATAATGCAGCAACCATTTTAACTAACTTAGATTTTAAGTTACTTGCTTTATTTTTGTGAATGATGTTTTTCTTTGCTAATTTATCTACCAAAGATAAAACATTGTTAAGTGATTTTTCTGCTTTCTTTTTATCAGATTCTATACGTAAATCACGAATTGCATTACGAGCAGTTTTGTGCTGTAATTTATTACGTAATCTTTTTACATCGTTACTTCTAATTCTCTTAATTGCAGATTTGTGATTTGCCATTTTAACTATTTTTTATATTGTAGCCCGTAGGGGAATCGAACCCCTCTTTCCAGGATGAAAACCTGAGGTCCTAACCGATAGACGAACGGG
>CAYQTF010000159.1:0-5608 GCA_964420345.1 uncultured Flavobacteriaceae bacterium | reverse complement strand
TGTTGTTTTGTGTTTTCAAATTGTTTTATATATTCAAAAATCAACAACATTTGTTCATCATGTGATGTTACTTTTCCTTCTATTTCTTTTAACTTTATAATTAAATCTTTGTGTGTAGAAATGGACTCTCTTAGTTTAATAAAAACATTAATTATTTCTATGCTTACTTTAATTGCTTTTTCACTTTTAAGTATATTTGCTAGCATTATTACACCATGTTCCGTGAAAACTTTTGGTAAAAACGAAGAGAATTTTAAATTTTTGAGGTGGTCGCATTTTGCGACCACTTCATCTTTTTCTTCTTTTGTTAACTCAAACATAAAATGACTAGGAAATCGAATTAAATTTCTTTTAACTTGTTCGTTTAAACGTTTTGTTGTTACACCATATAAATCAGCAATATCTCTATCAATCATAACTTTATAATCTCTTATCAATAATATTTTATTAATAATTATTTCTGATGGTATGATTAATTCTTTACTCATTCTACTTTTTATAACCTATTTTGGTACGTTCTTTATTTTCTAATAACTGTTGTTTTGTGTTTTCAAATTGTTTTATATATTCAAAAATCAACAACATTTGTTCATCATGCGATGATACTTTTTCTTCTATTTCTTTTAATTTTATAATTAAATCTTTGTGGGTTAAAAGTAATGTTCTCATTTTAGTAAAGATTCTGATAATTTGAATGTTTACTTTTATGGCTGTTTTGCTATGTAAAATACTTGATAACATGGCAATGCCTTGTTCTGTGAATACCATAGGTTTATAACGCAAACCCATTTTGTCAGAATTGGAGGTGCCAAATTGACTCCTCCAATTTTCAAATTCTTCTTTTGTTAATTCAAACATAAAATCATTTGGGAAACGTTCTTTATTTCTTCTAACTTGTCTTTTTAATTGTTTTGTTTCCACATTATAAAGTGTTGCTAAATCTCTATCTAACATCACTTTTTGATTTCTAATAAAATAAATTTTACTAGTAATTATTTCGTTTGGTATGTTAGTTTTTTTACTCATATATTTTTGAATTCCGCAAATTGTGAAATTCAACTTTTTAACTTGAAGTCGCAAATTGCGACCACCAATTTTAGAATTAGATGTTTTGTTTCTAATAGGTTGCGAATTTACTCAATTTACAATTAATAAATAAAGAGAATTTGTAAAAAAGAAATTTGTATTTTTGGTTGATGAATTTTAAGTGGTTTTATATAATATTGTTTTTAGGATTATTTTTTTCTTGCGAAAAACATAATGTAATTGATAGCATAATTGTAATCCATAAAAAAATAAATCAAACAAAAAGTGATTCCGTATTAATTTATTTAAATCAGACTAAAAAACTAATTAAAACTAATAAAATACCAGATTCTTTAAAAGCGGAAAATAATTTTTTATTTGGAAATTTTTATAATAAAACACAAAATAAGGAATTAGCATATAAATATTATAACCAAGCAATAAATTTGTCGGAAAAAACGATTTTTTCCGAAAGAGAAAGAACATATTACAATACACTTGCTTATGTGTATAAAATAAACGGCGATTATTTAAACAGTATTAGTGTTTTAGATAAGTTAGAAAAAGGAATTTTAAATCAAAAAGATTATAGCAATTTAGCAGAAATAAATAACCAAAAACAAAGTATCTACAAATTACTTAAAAACTATAAAAAAGCCATTGCTTTTAATAAGAAATCGGTTAAATATTTTGCTTTAGCAAAAGATACAAGTAGGTTGGTAAATAGTTTAATTTTACAAGCAAACTTAAATTATTATAATTCTAAAAACAAAACCGAAGCGTACAGATTATTAGATAGTATATTAACAATAGATTTAAAACTCAACGAATTTCAAAACATTTTAAAAAATCAAACGTATCAAAGTTATGGTATTTTTAAATATTACGATGGCGATTATAAAAACTCTTATAAAAATTATTATAAAGCATTAGCGTATTTAAAAAAACCGAAAACCAATGCAGACTCTATTGGTATAGCAAATAGTTATGCCAATATTGCCGAAGTTTGTTTAGATTTAAAAAAGTATAAATTAGCAAAAAAATATAACGATTCGGTTGATGGTTTAACGGCAGTTTTAAATGCTAATTTAAAAAACTTTCATTTGCAAAACAAGTTAAGATTGTCTTATGAAACTAAAAGTAATTTTAGAGAAGTTTCTAATAATTTGAGTAAATTAAACCAATTAATGAACAAAAATTATGAAAAACGAATCACCAACGAACTTACTGCATTAAAAGAAGCCAATAAAAAGGAAAAAGAATTATTAGTAACCAATCAACAAGTCTCCTTAAATAACGCCAATTTAAAACGTAAACAAATTTTATTATTTTCTTTTTTAGGTTTGTTATTATTAAGTGGTTTGGTTGCATTTTTGTTTTATAGACAAAAAAAGTTAAAACAAGAAAAAGAAGAAATATTTATGCAACAACGTTTGTTTAGAGCACAAATGAATCCACATTTCACCTCTAATATTTTATTTACTATTCAAGATTTAATTTTAGAAAACAAAGAAAAAGCAAATAAATACCTCATAAAATTTTCTAGATTATTACGCTTAAATTTAGAAAACTCTATGCAAAATTATACACTAATCGAAAAAGAAATAGAAGTACTAACCAAATATTTAGACTTACAACAATTACGTTTTCCTGATAAGTTCGATTATCAAATAAACACCAATGATTTAGAAGTAGATTTATTATCTATTCCACCAATGTTAATACAGCCTTTTGTGGAAAATGCCATTGAACACGGTTTTAAAAACATAGATTACAAAGGATTAATAACTATAAATTTATCCGAAAATAATAATTTTATTTTCTGTAAAATAAACGATAATGGCTTAGGTTTAAAAATTACAAATTCTAAAAAGAAGCATGTTTCGGCATCTACTTTATTGATTAAAAAGTTGTTAAAAAATATGACAAATCAAGAAGTTACTATTCAAAATAATGTAGGTGAGAATGGTACTTCGGTTTGGTTTAACATTCCTTTTAAAAACTCTTAACCGCAAAGTTCGCAAAGAAAAAACGCAATGTGCGCAAAGAAATGACTTAGCGATCTTTGCGGAAACTTAGCGACCTTTGCGGTTAAATTTTTTTCCATACATTTGAAAAATGATAAAAGCCGTAATAATAGACGATGAATCTCGCTTTAGAAATAGCATTCGTAAAAAATTAGAAACTAATTTTAAAAACGAAATCATCATTCTTGGCGAAGCCGACAGTGTAAAAGATGGCGTAAAACTTATTGAAAAAACCAAACCAGATTTACTTTTTTTAGATATTGAACTTACCGATGGTTATAGTTTTGAAATACTAGAACAATTAGAATCACACGATTTTCAAATTATATTCATTACAGGTTTTAATCATTTAGCAATACAAGCCATAAAATTAGGAGCATTAGATTATATTTTAAAACCTATTGATGATGATGAATTTTGTGAAGCCGTAGAAAAAGCTATTGAAACTGATAAAAATGCTTCTTTAGAACAACTTATAAAAGTATCTTCCGATTTCTTTAACGGTTCAAAAATAAAACGTATTGTTTTAAAAACAAGTGATGCACATCATATTATTAACGAAGACGACTTAATGTATTGTAAATCTGAAGGTAATTACACTACTTTTTTCACGAAAGATGAAGATCAGATAATGATTTCAAAAACGTTAAAAAAGACGGAAGAATTACTTACCGAAACTACGTTTATTAAATGCCATCAATCTTATTTGGTAAATAAATTTTATATTGCTAAAATGTTGTCTGATGGCTATTTAATTTTAAATAATAAAACCAAAATACCAGTTTCTAGTAGAAGAAAAGAGCATGTTTTGGGTAAGTTGTCTTAAATGTTTTCCTGCGGGTTTTCGCAGAACAATAATTCGATTTTTTTGTTGCAGATTTTTCAATTTAAAATTTAAGGTGGGAAATAAAACCGTAAAAAAGTTAAGAATTCTAAAATCAAATAACTAACTAGTTTCTTCCCTTAGGGAAGACGGAAGATGGGAACAAATACTAATTAAAACCACACAAATTTCAAATAAAACCATACACTTATCATTTTAATTCTTTTAAAATCCTTTTATTTATTACATTTGAGTTCGGTTTAAAAACTATTCTTATGAAAAACTTACTACTTATAAAATTATTTTTATTATTTTTTACTTTTTTGACAGTAAAATCTAATTTTGCCTTGACTGTAAAAAAAGAGAATGGTCTTTTAACTTCAGTTGCAATAGATGATTTTCTAGTATCTAAAGATGGTGTTTTAGCTTTTAAAATATGTTTAGTGGGTACAGAAACGTTATCGAATAACGAAACTGTAGAAATAATAAGTGTAAGCAACTCAACGGTAGTAGAAGGAGCGAATTTAGTATTTGATGTAACTGTCGGTATTTCAGCAATAGATGAAACTTATTCATTTGACATTACAGATGTAACTACTATAGGTTTAGATTATGAAACACCAGTGTTTTCAAATGGTGCAACATATGATGCAGTAACAGGGACAATAACTGTACCAGTAGGAGTTATAAATTTTACAGTAACAATACCAACCACAGAAGATAATCTAACAGAAACAGATGAGATCTTAACGATAACAATTGACGGCGTATCAAATACAGGAACCATAGAAGATGACGATGTAGATACAATTACAACCGAAACTGCAGTAGAAGGTGCAAATTTAGTTCATACGGTAATAATGAATGGTATATCAACTACGGTTGAAACCTATCCATTTACTATTACAGATGATACTGCATTAGCAGGATTAGATTACCAAAACGAAAACACAATATTTTTCTCAGATGGTGTGACTTATAATATTGTTGTAAACACGGTAACTGTACCAGCAAATGTTGATGTGTTTACGATAATAGTAATTACTATAGAGGATGTTATTGGAGAATTTACAGAGAATTATGATATCGAGATAGGAACAGACCCAGCGACTGCAGAAGGAATCATAATAGATAATGACCCACAAGATACCGATGGTGATGGAGTTTTAGACACCACAGAAACTGTTGATGGCACAGATCTAAATGACCCTTGTGATTATATAGTAGCAAATGTTACATTGCCAAACACGGCAGGAGTTGATTGTGATGGTGATGCTGTTTTAGATGTAGATGAAATGATTGATGGTACAGACCCATTTGATTTATGTGATTATAATCCGTTAAGTCAAACAATAGCAAATGTAAGTACAGAATGGCTAGCAGCAGATTGTGATGGAGATGGAGTAACAAATGGTAATGAATTAAATCCACCAGGTGGAGGAAATCCAACAGACTCAAATGACCTATGTAGTTTCAACATCTTTGATCAAGACATCACTGCAGTATCAGGTGATTACTTAATCGCAGATTGTGATGGAGATGGTGTAACCAACGGACAAGAAGCATTAGATGGTACAGATTCAAATGATAACTGTGATTTAATATTAGCAAGTATTACTTTAAATGTAGTCAATTATTGCGACACTATAGATAATGATGGTGATGGCGTATTAAATGTATAGGGTTACCCATTTAAATCTCATAATTATTTTGTGGTTTAATAAAAATGTTT
>CAYQTF010000158.1:3535-5674 GCA_964420345.1 uncultured Flavobacteriaceae bacterium | reverse complement strand
AAAAAGCCACCACACAAACGTGAGTTCACGAACACCAATTATTAAAATAAGAAAATCGTGAGTAAATTGCACACTTGGTTTTTGCCAACGCATAAAAGCCAACGCTAAAAAACCAAAAGAGCAATTTCTTACCAACGCTCGACAGAAATCGTAGCAAAAAATGTAAATTTGAGACGTATTAAAAAAATAGAACAGTATTAAATGTCAGACGAACAAAAAAAACAATTAGAAGCCCAACTTTGGGGAATAGCAAATTTACTAAGAGGAAAGATAAGTGCAGACGATTATAGAGATTATATTCTTGGGTTTATTTTCTACAAATATTTAAGTGAAAAGCAATTATTATACGCCAACGGACTGTTGGAAGGCGAAAAGGTAACCGATTACAAAGAAGTAACCGATAGCGAAACTTTGGAAGCCATAAAAGAAGAATCCTTATTAAAATTAGGTTACTTTTTAGAACCCAAAGAACTTTTTTCTGTATTAGCCAAAAAAGGAAATGCAGATACCGAAAGTGAAAGCAACTACATCATAGAAGATTTACAAGCCGTAATGAATCACATTGAGCAAAGTACAATGGGAACAGAATCGGAAGAAGATTTCAACGCTTTGTTTGAAGACTTAGATTTAACTTCTACCAAAATAGGTAGAACCGTAGGAGCGAGAAATGAAGTAATTGTAAAAATCTTAAATCATCTCGATAAAATAGATTTTAAATTAGAAGATTTAGAATCAGATGTTTTGGGTGATGCTTACGAATACTTGATTGCAAAATTTGCCGCAGGAGCAGGAAAAAGTGCAGGAGAATTTTATACACCACAACAAGTTTCTAAAATATTAGCAAAAATTGTAACCACAGGCAAAACCAAACTAAAATCGGTTTATGACCCAACGTGTGGTTCGGGTTCTTTACTATTGCGTGTTGCCAGAGAAGTAGAAGATGTAAGCGAATTTTACGGACAAGAACTAAACCGTACTACGTACAACTTGGCACGAATGAATATGATATTGCACGATATTCATTTCCGTAAATTTGACATACAGCAAGAAGATACGCTTGAAAACCCACAACATTTAGAAAAACGTTTTGAAGCCGTAGTGGCAAATCCACCATTTTCTGCACATTGGAAAGGAAACACCAATCCGTTAAATAGTACAGACGAACGCTTTAGCCAATACGGTAGAATAGCACCAAAAACCAAAGCCGATTACGCTTTTGTACTACATATGATTCATCAATTGGCAGATAATGGTATTATGGCAACCGTACTACCACACGGCGTTTTGTTTAGAGGTGCAGCAGAAGGCGTAATTCGTAAATACTTAATTAGCGAACTCAATTATTTAGATGCTGTTATTGGTTTACCTGCCAATATTTTTTACGGCACAAGCATACCAACCAGTATTTTGGTATTTAAAAAATGTAGAAAAGTAAATGACAATATTGTTTTTATAGATGCCAGCGGAAAAGACCATTTTGTAAAAAAAGGAAACCAAAACGAATTGCGTGACCAAGATGTAGAAAACATAATAAACACCTATCGAAACCGAGAAACAAAAGACAAATATTCTTATGTAGCCACTCTTGCCGAAATAGCCGAAAACGATTACAACCTAAACATACCAAGATATGTAGATACCTTTGAAGAAGAAGCAGAAATTGTATTAAGTGAAGTATCCATAAATTTGAAACAGTTGGATGTCGATTTGAATGAAGTGAATAAAGAAATTGCAGAATTTTGTGAAGAATTGGGGATTGAAACACCATTTTAATGAAAAATAATAATTGTATCGATGTTGCAATGTCTGTATAGAAATAATAAATTAAAATGTCAGAAAAATATAAAAATAAATATAGAATAAAATCAGCCAGATTTCTGAATTGGGATTACGGCAGTAATGGTATGTATTTTATAACCATTTGCACCCAAAATAGGGAATATTTATTTGGTGATGTTATGGATGGAAAAATGCAATTGAATGAAATAGGAAAATTGGCAAATGAATATTGGAATGAAATACCACAACATTTTCCATTTGTGAAATTGGGTGAATTTGTGGTAATGCCCAATCATACCCACGGTATTTTGATTATTGATAAAACGGATGATGACGTTGACGGAACCGTTGGTTACGTTG
>CAYQTF010000158.1:0-3435 GCA_964420345.1 uncultured Flavobacteriaceae bacterium | reverse complement strand
AACGCAACGTCAACCACCAACGCAACGTCAACCCCAAACGGCAAAAATCAAAAAATGGCAAATATTTCACCAAAATCAGGTTCAATATCAACCATTATACGTTCATACAAATCGGTGGTAACCAAAAATGCCCGTAAAATTCACGCAGATTTCGGATGGCAATCCCGTTTTCACGACCATATCATACGAAATGAAAAATCATTTCATAATATTTCAAATTACATAATCAACAATCCATTAAAATGGAATGAAGATAAATTCTACAAAAACAATGACGAATTATGAATGACGAATTACGAAATATAAACATACCAGAATTACGGTTCTCGGAGTTTTCGGAGAAATGGAGTGAAATTAAAATAGAGAATATATTTTCAATATTTAACGGATATGCTTTCAAGAGTTCTGATTCTACAAATGAAGGAACTCTTTGGGTAAAAATTGCTGATGTAGGAATACAAAAAATGAAAGATAATAACTTATCTTATTTACCAAATTCGTTTAAAGACAAACATTCTAAATACTTACTTAAAAAAAATGATTATGTAGTTGCATTAACTCGACCTATTTTAAGTGGAGAACTGAAAATTGCTCAAATTAATGACTTTTTCAATAATTCTTTACTTAACCAAAGAGTTGGGAAAATAGAATCAAGTGAAAACCTAGATTATATATATTATTTACTTCAAAACAATAGACTAATAAAATCTATTGAAAATAATATTGCAGGTTCTGACCCTCCAAATTTATCCCCAAAAGAGATAAACAATATAAAAGTTAGATTCCCAACCTCAACCGAACAAACAAAAATTGCCACATTCCTAACCGCAGTTGACAAACGCATCAACCTACTACAAAAAAAGAAAACCGAATTAGAGCAATACAAAAAAGGCATAATGCAAAAATTGTTTTCGGTACAGACGGATAACAATCCGTCTCTAAGGTTTAAAAAAGAAGATGGCTCTGATTTTGAAGATTGGAAAGTGAAGATGTTGGGGGAGATTGGTGAAACATTCAATGGTTTAACAGGGAAAACTAAAGTTGATTTTGGAAGAGGAAAACCTTATATCCAATATATGCAGATTTTCAGCAATTCACGTATTGACATTACGAATTTTGGTTTAGTTGATGTTGGAGATGATGAAAATCAGAGCAAAGCACAATTCGGAGATGTTTTTTTTACAACTTCATCAGAAACACCAAATGAAATTGGAATGTCTTCTGTTCTAACTGAACAAGTGGAAGATGTTTATCTAAATAGTTTTTGTTTTGGTTATAGACCAAATTCTTTAGAAGAATTAGTTCCTGAATTTTCACAATATTTTTTTAGAAGTTCAAAAGTTAGAAAAGAGATAATAAAATTAGCACAAGGAAGCACACGTTTTAATATGTCAAAAGTGGCATTTATGAAACTAAAATTTAACTTTCCAAAAAAAGAAGAACAACAAAAAATAGCCAATTTCTTATCATCTATAGACAAATCCATAAAAAACATAAGCAATCAAATAGATGATTCAGTGCTATTTAAAAAAGGTTTGTTACAAAAAATGTTTGTGTAACTCTAAAAAAAACGAGCAAAAATGGCTAAAAAAAACGACAGACAATTAATTAGAAATAGTACCGCAGAGTTTTTAATCTTTACGGCACAAGCAGGTGAAAACAGTATTGAAGCAAGGTATGAAGACGAAACCATTTGGCTAAGTCAAAAACTAATGGGCGAATTGTTTGAAGTAGATGTACGCACAATTAACGAACATTTAAAAAACATATATGGCCAAGGAGAGCAAACAGAAGAAGCAACTATCCGGAAATTCAGGATAGTTCAAATAGAAGGAAAAAGAGAAGTAAATAGAACCATTAATTTTTATAATTTAGAAGCCATAATATCTGTTGGTTATCGTGTAAACTCAATTAGAGCAACACAATTTAGACAATGGGCAACTAAAATATTAAAAGATTTTGCTATCAAAGGTTTTGTATTAGATAAAAAACGCCTTGAAAATGGCGCGTATCTAAACGAAAATTATTTTGAAGAATTACTTGCCGAAATACGTGAAATACGATTAAGTGAACGCAAGTTTTATCAAAAAATAACAGACATTTACGCTACCAGTCTCGATTATAATAGAGATGCTGTTACTACACGTAACTTTTTCGCAAAGGTTCAAAACAAACTACATTTTGGTATTCACGGTAATACTGCGGCAGAATTAATCCATAAAAGAGCCGATAGCAATAAAGGCAAAATGGGATTAACCAGTTGGAAAAATTCCCCAGAAGGTAAAATTATTAAAACAGATGTTAGTATTGCTAAAAATTATCTCAACAAGAATGAATTAGAATCATTGGGTAGAATAGTCAATGCTTTTTTAGATTTGGCAGAAGAAAGAGCATTAAGAAATATACCTATGACAATGCAAGATTGGGCAAAAAGAATAGATGCTTTTTTAGAATTTAATGAAAGTGAAATTTTAAAAGATGGAGGTGAAATTTCAGCAGAAATAGCCAAAAAAAAGGCAGAAACAGAATTTGAAAAGTATAGAATAATCCAAGATAGTCTTTTTGAAAGTGATTTTGATAAAATCATCAAAAAACTGAAATAATTATGACCACACAACCCGAACAAATATTAGAAAATAATCTCATTACTCAATTACAAAAATTGGGTTATAAAAGTGTTGTCATAAAAGATGAAACAGATTTATTGGCGAACCTAAAAAGTCAATTAGAAATACATAACAGTAAAGACGCGATTAATCGCGTCTCTTTATCAGATAATGACTTTAAACAGATATTAAACTACATCAACAAAGGCAATATATTTCAAAGAGCCAAAATATTGCGAGACCGTGTACCTTACACTAACGATAAGGGCGAACATAAAACGGTAGAACTCATCAATCAAATACATTGGTGTAAAAACGAATTTCAGGTTACCCAACAAGTAACAATGGAAGGCAAATATAAAAACCGTTATGATGTTACCATATTAATCAATGGTTTGCCATTGGTACAAATAGAACTAAAACGTAGAGGTTTAGAACTCAAAGAAGCCTTTAATCAAATAAACAGATACGAAAGACATAGTTATGGAGCAGGAAATGGCTTGTTTCAGTTTATACAGATATTTGTAATTAGCAATGGTGTCAATTCAAAATACTATGCCAATAGTCCTATAAAAGCACGTAGTTTTAAACAAACCTTTTATTGGTCAGACGTTAAGAATAAACACATTACACAATTATCAGATTTTGCAGACATCTTTTTAGAGCCTTGTCATATCTCAAAAATGATAACAAAGTATGTTGTAATGCAAGAATCGGATAAGATATTGATGGTATTGCGTCCATATCAATTTTATGCCGTAGAAGCCATTGTAGAACGAGTAAAAAACACAACAGATTACGGTTATATTTGGCATACCACAGGTTCAGG
>CAYQTF010000157.1:0-5689 GCA_964420345.1 uncultured Flavobacteriaceae bacterium | reverse complement strand
GAAAAATAATTACAAATGGTGAATAGTGGTTATATATTATTTATTTAGTGAAAAACGATTATTTTTTTTAAGAAAATATGGTTATTGAGTTGTGCTAAACTAACAAATATCACTTATAACATTACGTGTCAATGTTAAAACTGGTTATAGTTTTGTAGTTTAATTTTAAAATTTATTTTTTATGAAAAAAACATTACTATTTATAGTATTAAACATATTTAATCTGACAATTATAGCACAAGACGCAGGTATATCCGACCCAATAGATGGTCTAATAATTCATGAAGACAATAGAAACGACTATATTTTAACCAATGATTTAGACGAAATGCGATTAGATGGTTGGTCTGTTTTTGGCACAGTAGCTTCTATTAAAGTATATGTTAATGATAGTTTTGACGGTAATGTAAATAATCCTAGCGAAAGTCAATGGATAAAAGATGTAGATATTTTTGCAGGTGAATTAAATTTGCATTTAATAGTTAGATGTAATTATACAGGTTGTGCACAAGAAGGTTATGAAACCGCAAATAGAACCATAACTTATGTAAAACCTTTTGATGCTTCGGACTTTTATCTTAGTCTTACTGCTAATGATGAAGTAAAAATTACCTATTTCCCGTTTAATACAGCAAACTTTTGGTATCAAATTATTAGAAGTACATCAGATACAATGACTAATTTCGCAACGGTAGGTACTTGGACTCAAAACACAGAAGTCATAGATTTTGATGCAAATGAAGATGGACAAACTTATTATTATTGGATTAATGTTGCAATGGATAGTAATGGTACTTATAGAAGTGGAATAATGCCTTTAGAATATCGTCAAATTACCTTACCTACTTTAAGTATTTCAGATAATTCTTTATCAGAATATATAAATATTTTCCCAAACCCAACAACCTCAACAATAAACATACAAGTTAATAATAAATTAAAATTACAAAAAGCATCTATTTACAACCTACAAGGCAAATTAATTAAGACTTTCAAAAACAATTTAAATCAATTGTTAATTAACAGTCTAAATTCGGGTCTTTATTTTATAAAAATAGAAACTAACAAAGGCACAATTGTAAAAAAAATAATTAAAAAATAACAAAAAAATTAGTTCCCAAAAACTAAGTTGATTAAAACAAATTTAAACCAATAAATATAATAAAAATGAAAAAACAAATTAGATTATTAATAACAGTAATTATTACTGCAATTTTATTTAGTGCCTGCGGTAGTTCTAAAAAAGCAAGTAAAGTAGCAACAAAAAAAGCCATTGGCGATGTTGAAATTATCATACCGTGTTCTGGTTCAAAGTACGAAACCGATAAAAACTTTTTTAGAGCAACACAATCTGGTACAAGTACAGATTTAAGTATGTCTAGAGAAAAAGCGCTTTTAGCAGCTAAAAGAAGATTATCTGGCTATATTAATTCCAAAATTAAATCAGTAACCGATAGATACGCTCAAGACAGACAAATTGGCAATGATTCAGAATTTAGTGAAAAATTTGAAAACCTAACAAGAGAAGTTGTAAATCAAGAACTACTTGAGGTAAAGAAAATTTGCGAAAAAGTAAGTCAAAAACCAGATGGCAAATATTACACCTTTATATCTATAGAAGTTAATAAAGATATAATTTACAAAGGTATTGATAATAAAATTTCTAAAAATAAAAAATTAAGACAAGATTATGATAAAGCGAAATTTGAAGAAATTTTCAATAAAGAAATGGAGAAATTAGAAAACGAACAAAACTAAATATTAATCAATTAAAATTATCAAAATGAACAAAAAATTAATTATTACCGCAATAAGCCTAGTTTTTAGTCTTATCATTAATGCACAAGCAAAAAAAGAAGTAGTTGCCATAGATTGGTTTAAATCAAGTGGTAGCGCATCATCTTCATTATCAACAGCAGTCCAAGAATCAGTCTCTACTGGTTTTCTTAAAGATGGTCGATTTACCGTAATAGACAAAAACAAACTAGGTTATGTAAGAAAAGAACAAGACAGACAACAAAATGCCGATGCAATGAACAAAGAAAATGCTGAAAGACAAAATAAATTAAAAGAAATTGGTGCAGATTATGTTATTACAGGAGTGGTTACTAATTATTCGGAGAATCCTGAAAAGGTTCCTTCTCAAAAAATAATTGGTTCAGATAAAATGTCTGCACCTTATACAAGGTATAATGTAGAAATACAATTTACAATTACAGCAATATCTATTACTGATGGATCGTTAAAAGGCAAAAAAACAATCACACAAGGATCATCAAGTAAAGATTCTTATGGAGTTGCAAAAGCAGATGCCGTTAAAGATATTATTTACAAAACCGAAGTTTTCATACAAGAAAACTTTCCGTTTGAAGTAGAAATTGAAGAAATTTCTGCCGAAAAGAAAGGAAAAGCAACGTTAGTTTTAATTGGTGCAGGATCAAGTATGGGAGTGAATAAAGGAGATAAATTTAAAGTAATGGAAATATCAACGCTAAAAGGAAGAACTCGTAAAAAAGAGATTGGTACAATAACAGTATCTAAAGTAGATGATGAAAATTTCGCTACTTGTAAGGTGAAAAAAGGTGGTGATGTTATTTTGAAAAAATTTAATGATGGTAAAAAAATTAAATGTATCTCATTAAAAGATAGTGGCGCAAAAAAACTAATAAAAGGATTTGGTTTTTAATTTTAGTCTATACCTCTATATGAAAAAATTATCTTCAATTTCGTTAGCCACTACACTTTTCATTTTTTTTAGTGTGGTGGTTAATTTTTGTTACTCACAAGATTATTCACATAATTTTTATGAAACTACTTATGTAAGTCATAATAAAAATACCATAACGTTAAAAACTACTGCTAATTCAGATAAAAAGAAAAATGCAATAACTAATGCCGAAAAAAAATCTTTTGAAAGTCTTTTTTTTATGAGTTTTCCAAAATTTAATAATGGTAATAGTCTTATTAAAAATCAAGAAACAGCAAAAAATGAATTTAGTGATTTCTTTGATAATTTTTTTGAAAATGGAAGATACCGAATTTTTGTAACTAATTATAACGTTGTACAAAAACCAATAAAAGATAATAAAAAAGGATATAAAGCAACCATAAATATCACCATAAATATAAAAGCTCTAATTAGAGATTTGGAAGGTAAAAATATTATTAGAGGTTTTGGTGTTGGCGAAAAACCAAAAAACACCATTCAACCAACAATAATGATTGTGCCTTATAGAAAACAAGGCGAGAGTTACCAACATATTATTCAAAACGATTTTGATAAGCGCGTAGCAATGGCAAAAGTGCAAGAAGGTTTTGATAAACGTGGTTTTAATACCATAGATTTTGAAGCAAAATTAAATGCAACTCTTAGAGCTAATAATTTTGAAACAGATTCGCAAACCAGTTTAGATAAACAACTTATTCGTAATTCAGGTGCCGATATATATATTACTGTAGATATTAATAAAGACTTCTCGAGTTCGGGCAATCAAGTATCGCTTATATTAAAAGGTTACGAAACTTCATCTGCAAAAGCACTTGCGAGTAAAAAAGGTTGGTCTGGTAAATTTAGAACAAGTCAAATAGATCGTTTATGTGAATTTGCAGTAGAATTAATAATTGAAGATTTTTTAGATATGTTAAACAGCAAATTTGAAAAAACAACTAAAGAAGGAAATACAATTGTACTAAATATCTCACTTTTAGAAGATTCTGAATATGATTTAGATAGCGAAGTTGGTTCCAATGAAATCCCTTTATCAGACGCTTTACGAATGTGGATTAAAAATAATGCTTATAAAAACTATTATCACTTACAAGGCACAGTTGCTGATGCAATGATTTTTGATGATATAAGAGTGCCTCTAAAAGATAAAAATGGCAATAGTTATAACCAAAATGATTTTGCCTTTGATTTTTGGAGTTTTATTAAAAATACATTGCAATTAAAATGTAAAAAACGAATTGATGGTCAAACTATTTATATTACAATTCAATAAAATACAAAATATGTTATATTATTTTAGACTATATTTTTTATCGATTTTTTTTATTTTTTCATTAATTAATAATGTCTTTGCAATAGATATTAATCCGCCAGATTGGGTTTTAAACAGACCTACAAGTTTAATAGATTATATTGGTATTGGTATAGCAAATAAAAATAATAATGATTATATTCAAATTGCTAAAAATAATGCTTTAAAAGATTTAGCTTCCGAAATTAAAACAACTATTTCAGGTAATTCTGTTTTATATCAATATGAAAAAGATGATACATTTAATGAAAATTTTGAAACTTACACAAAAACAACCATATTAGAAGAACTTGAAGAATATGATGTAATAGACTCTTGGGAAGACGATAATCAATTTTGGATTTATTATAGATTATCTAAACATAAACACAAAGAATTAAAAAGGATAAAACTTAAAAAAGCAAAAAATTTAGCACTAGATTATTTTATAAAAGCAAAAGAATACGAAAATACACAAGAAATAAATAGTGCAATAATTTTTTATTCAAAATCTTTCGATGCTATTTCTAAATTTTTAAATAGCGATTTAAGTGTTTATTATAATGACGACAAAATATACCTTGGTAATGAAATTTTTAATTCGATTACGCAAATATTTAGTAAAATTGAATTATCCACTAAAGATAATCAATTAAATGTTAAAGTATTATCGGCAAGTAAAAAACCAATTACGATTATTGCTCAATATAATTTTGAAGATAATTTAAAACCAATAAAAAATTTACCATTAGATTTTTATTTTTCAAAAGGGAAAGGTGTTTTAAGTAAAAATAATAAAACAAACAATGCAGGAATTGCTTTTTGTAATTTGTCAAGCATAACATCTAGAGAAAAACAACAAGAAATTATTGCTACCATTAATTTAAAAAAATATTTTATAGATAAAAGCATCTTATTAGTTTTGCTTAAAGAAAAAAATATTTTACCAACAGTAAAAATTAATTTAACAGTTACACAACTTACCGCTTATTTTAGTTCTAATAATTATTATTTAGATGACCCTATTAATAAATCAAACAGCACTACTAGGTTTTTAAAAAATTATTTATCAAAAAACTTTTTTGTTTTCACAAATCAAGAAAGTGAAGCGGCAATTAAAATAACCGTAGAATCTAATATTACAGAAGGTAATTATATAAAAGGAGAAATGTATGATATGATTGAATTGTTTCTTGAATATAACATTTCAATTTTTAACACAGAAACTTCAAAAGAAGTTTTTAGTGAAAATTTAACCAATATAAAAAGTTTAACAAATATAGAAAATAGTACAGAAAGTAATATTAGTAAATTAAACAAAATAGCGATTAGAAAAATAAAAAAACAATTACTTCCTAAATTAGATAAACTTAATTTGTAGGTATTTTAAAGATAATGCAAACACGTTTTTTTAAAACGTCTTTATATAAAAAATAAACACAATAAAATCATTTAAAAATTTCATTAATAAAAATCGAAAAAGTGCTTATGTGATTTTACGTTATCATTAAATCAAGCAACTTTTACTTGTGATGATATTGGTGCAAATTCAGTAACATTAACAGCAACAGACTCAAGTAATAATTTTAATGCAACTAATGCAAATGTTACTATTGTTGAAGACACCATAAGTCCAACAGTAATAGGTCAAGATACAACTATTAATTTAG
>CAYQTF010000156.1:0-5897 GCA_964420345.1 uncultured Flavobacteriaceae bacterium | reverse complement strand
TAACTAATGTTTTCCAAAGAAGAATCTGCAAAATTAAAACAGTTGTTTTGGACTAGTTTCGGAAAATCATTTCCGAAAAAATGGTTGTTATACAATACAAAAATTAAAGGTTTAGTCTTTAAATTTGTTGCAGACACCAAAGTTGCAATGGTTTGTCTAGATATAGAAATGAATAATACTGAAATTAGAAACAGTTACTTTGAAAGGATTTTATCTTTAAAAAACATTCTTTTAAATCAATACATTTCAAATTTAATTTTTGATAAAGATTATCAATTAGAAAACGGCAAATCTATTTGTAGAATTTATATTGTATTTCCTCAAAAATTTAGTGTGCATAATAAGGATACTTGGCATGATGCTTTTCAATTTTTCATACAGAATATGGAGCAATTTGAATTGTTTTTTTACGAATATGAAGATTATATACAGATATAAAATGTAAAAACGTTTAGCAAAACGTTTTTACATTCAGACAATTGTAATTATATTGTTGCTCAATATCATTTAATAAATTCAATACTAAACGGATAATTTGGTTCTTTACCATTACTAACTTTAATGGCATTACTTATTGGGAAAATTAAGTAACATAATCCGATAATAAACAAACCTAGAAAACCTATTAAAATTAACATTAATGGTATGCAAATTATCGCATAAATAAACATCGAAATTCTAAAATTCAAAATTGCTTTACCTTGCTCGTTCATACCAATTATTTCATCTTTTTTAGTTAGCCACAATACTAACGGAACGATAAAACCGCCAATACCTGTAACAAAATCTAATAATTGACTTAAATGTGTTAATATTAATAATTGCTTATCTTCTTTCATAACTGTGGTAGTTGTAATTGTTGTCATAGTTGTTTTTATTTATATGACGTTTTCTTTTGTGTTTTGTTACAAAGTTCAAATCATACTATGTTTCAATCTTGTATATTTGCAGTATCATTATAAAAAATATTGAAAGATTATTACAAAATATTAAATGTAGCAAAGACTTCAAAATTAGAGGTTATCAAAAGAGCCTTTCGAAATCTTGCGAAAGTTATGCATCCTGATGTTAATAAGTCTGAAAATGCACATATAGGTTTTGTAGAAATTAACGAAGCATATCAAGTACTTAGTAATCCAATAAAAAGAATTCAATACGATCGTCTGTATGATTTTAAAATTTTAAATAAACGACCTAAAAATCAAAAAAAATATAACAGAAAACATGAGAAATGGGAACGTAATGTAAAAAAATCGGCACAAAAAAGGACGAAAAAAAAACAAAAATCAATTTTTAGACAATCATTAGAATATATATTTTCGTGGATTTATAATGTAATTTTTGAAGGTATATTTAGAATAATATTAGAACTTATTTTTTCAATTTAAAAATCTTAAATCATCAAGACAACAATAAATAACGACACAATTATAGCATTAGCAACTTCATCTGGAGTTGGAGCAATTGCAATTATTCGTATTTCTGGCGATAATGCCATAAATATTGTAGATGCACATTTTAAATCAAAATTTAGAGATAAAGATTTAACCAAAGTAAAATCGCATACTATACATTTAGGGAATATCGTAGATGGCAAAAATATTATTGATGAAGTTTTAGTTTCCATATTTAAAACGCCTCACTCTTACACTGGCGAAAATATTGTTGAAATAAATTGTCATGGTTCTGTTTATATTCAGCAAGAAATTATTCAATTATTTTTAAGAAATGGGGTAAGAAATGCAAACCCTGGTGAATTTACATTACGTGCTTTTTTAAACGAAAAAATGGATTTATCTCAAGCCGAAGCAGTAACCGATTTAATAGCAAGTGATAGTAAAGCATCACACGAAATCGCATTACAACAAATGCGTGGTGGTTTTGCTACCGAAATTCAAAATTTGAGACAAGAGTTATTAAATTTCGCTAGTTTAATTGAATTAGAATTAGATTTTGCCGAAGAAGATGTTGAATTTGCAGACAGAACACAGTTCACTTATTTAGTAAATAAAATAGCAAATGTACTAAAACAACTTATCGATAGTTTTGCTATTGGTAATGTAATGAAAAACGGAATTCCAATCGCAATTATAGGCGAACCAAATGTTGGTAAATCTACTTTGCTAAACACATTGTTAAACGAAGAAAAAGCAATTGTAAGTGATATTGCTGGTACAACAAGAGATGCGATTGAAGATGAATTAATAATTAATGGAATAAATTTTAGATTTATAGACACTGCTGGAATAAGAGAAACCAAAGATGTAATTGAAAATATTGGTATTAAAAAAACATTTGAAAGTATTGAAAAAGCACAATTAATTTTATTGCTTTTAGATGCTGGAAAAATGAAAAATGAAAAATTAAAAGTTAAAAATGAGATTGATAAATTACAAGAAAAATATTCTAGTAAAAAAATACTTGTCATTTTAAATAAGGTTGATTTGTTAACGGAATCAGAAATTCAAAATTTAAAATTCAAAATTCAAAATTCTATAAACATTTCCTCTAAAGAAAAAACAGGTATCAATCAATTAAAAGAAGAATTAACCAAACTTGCAAACATCGGTTCCTTAAGTAATAACCAAACTATTGTTAGTAATTCACGTCATTTTGAAGCCTTAAATAATGCTTTAATTTCTATTAAAGAAGTTCAAATTGGTATTGAAAATAATATTTCTTCCGATTTATTCGCTACAGATATTAGAAATGCTTTACATCATTTGGGACTTATTTCTGGCGAAGTTACTACGGAAGATTTATTGGGTAATATTTTTGATAATTTTTGTATTGGGAAATAACGCTACTTAAGGTAACTTAACTTATCACTACATAACCATTGTTTTTATTGACTTAACGATAATTTCGAAGAGTTATACAATGATTTATTCATTATTTGTGTCTGTGTACATTATTTTAAAAAGTATGGGTTAGTTGAAATCTAATCTAAAGTAATTCTTTCGGTATTTCACAAACAGGGATCGCAATCATTTTATGCTTATTTGCTCTATTTCGTTTGATATAAATCTCAAAAACTTCTTTTTCTCGTTTACTAAAATTTGTTGTCGGTTTATTTTGATCAGCCATTTTCATTGCCCATTCTAATTCGTCATAACTTGCACCAATTTGATCTTCGTCGGTTCTGGTATCACCAAACAGACCATCGGTTGGTGCTGCTTTTTGAATGGCAGTTGAAATATTTAAATGCGCTGCAATTTCATAAACCTGCGATTTTAATAAATCTGCTATCGGACTTAAATCTACGCCACCATCGCCATATTTTGTAAAAAAACCAACACCAAAATCCTCTACTTTATTTCCTGTTCCAGCAACTAATAAACCGTTTAAACCAGCAAAATAATAAAGTGTAGTCATTCGTAATCTTGCTCTCGTATTTGCTAAAGACAAATCAACTTTATAAGAGGAATCTGTTTTAGGAACAACATTTGTAAAATTATCAAAAACAGGAGTTAAATTAATTTCTTTTGAAGAAATAGAACTATAATTATCTTTTAAATAAGCAATATGGTCTTTTGCTCTACCAACTTGATTTTCACCTTGATGAATTGGCATCTCTAAACAAAGTACTTCAAAACCAGTCATGGCACATAAAGTGGAAGTAACCGCAGAGTCAATTCCGCCTGATATACCAATTACAAAACCGTTTACTTTTGCATTTTTCGCATATTCCTTTAACCATTTTACGATATGATTTGTAACTTTTTCTACCTGCATGCGCTACTTTTTTATTAGTTTTACCGCAAAAATAATATAATTTATTTTAGTTAGTTTCGTTTTAGAGTTCTATCTTTTTAATTATGAAAAAAATTAGTGTATTATTAGTTATTATAAGCCTTGTTTTTAGTTGTACTACTAAGAATAAGTTAGATGTAGATGTTTCTGATATTAATGTTGAAGTAAATATAAAACGTTTCGAACAAGTTTTTTATTCGGCTACAGCAAAAGATTTGCCCAGAATTAAAAAAGAATTTCGTTCTGTTTTTCCGCATGACAATGATAGTATTTGGTTACAGAAAATGAAAGACCCAGATGATTTAGAACTTTTTAATGAAGTGCAAAAAGTTTTTCCGAATTTTAAACACGAAAAAAAACAATTAAAATCACTATTTAAACATATAAAATATTATTACCCTAAATTTAATGAACCCGAAATTATGACCGTAATTTCAAACATACCATTAGAGCAAAAGGTTATTTTAAATGATACTATTTTATATATATCATTAGATGTGTTTTTAGGAAGTGAAAATCCATTTTATGGAGATTATCCCAATTATATTAAGCAAAACTTAACAAAAGAACAATTAATAGTAGAAGTAGCAAAGGTATTTGCAAAAGAAGCACAATTTAATGTAGCAAATCGTACTTTTGTATCTAGAATGATTCAAAGAGGAAAACTATTGTATGCCATTGATGCTTTTTTGCCAAATGTAGAAGAACATAAAAAAATAGGTTATACTTTAGAGCAATTAAATTGGAATATTAATAATGAGGAAATGATTTGGCGCTATTTTATTGAAAAAAAATTACTATATAGTACCGAACCAAAATTAGATCGTCGATTTATTGAAGACGCACCTTTTTCAAAATTTTATTTAGATATTGATACAAAATCGCCTGGCAGAATTGGTGAATGGTTAGGTTTACAAATTGTAAAAACCTATATGAAAAATAATAAAGTTAGTTTAAAAGAATTATTAAAAACCGATAACGAAGAAATTTTTAAAAAATCAAAATACAAACCCAAAAGAAATTAAAGCAATTAAAATATTCAATGATTGAATAATTAAAAACTTTTAATCTTTCAATTTTAAATCTTTAAATACAATAACTATGTCAGAAATTAAATATAAGTCCGAAATTAAAATAAAAGTAGGTTTAGACGAAAACAGAGTACCAGAACAAATATATTGGTCTGCGGAAGATGGCGAAGTAGATAATATGGAAGCCAAAGCAGTATTGCTTTCCGTTTGGGATAGTCAGAATAAAGATACTTTTAAAGTAAATTTATGGACTAAGGAAATGCCAGTAAATGAAATGAAACAATTTTTTCATCAAACTTTATTGTCTATGCAACAAACTTTTTTGATTGCTACAGGAGATGAAAAAATGGCAGCAACTATGCAAGATTTTTGCGATTATTTTTTAGAAAACATGAATAAGGTTAATGAATAGAACATGTGAATTTTTTATCACAAAATAGATGAAAATAGTTTTTGCTACAAATAACCATAATAAAATTAAAGAAGTACAAAGCTTATTGCCAAACTCAATACAATTATTGAGTTTGAGCGATATAAATTGCCATGAAGAAATAGAAGAAACAGGTTCTACTTTACAAGAAAACGCAATAATTAAAGCAAATTATATTACACAAAATTACGGTTATGATTGTTTTGCAGATGACACAGGTTTAGAAGTAAATTTTCTTAACGGAAAACCAGGTGTTTATTCCGCACGTTATGCAGGTAAAGAAAATAATGCAGAAAACAATATGCAAAAATTACTATCTAAACTAAATAATCAAACCAACCGAAAAGCACAATTTAAAACTGTCGTTGCATTAAATTTAAAAGAATCTCAATATCTATTTGAAGGAGTTTGTAAAGGCGAAATATTAACCGAAAAACAAGGCGAAAAAGGTTTTGGTTACGATCCAATATTTAAACCTACTAATTTTAATATTTCATTTGCAGAAATGAGTTTATCCGAAAAAGGAAAAATTAGCCATAGAGGAAAAGCAATTAAAAAACTAATTGAATTTTTAAAGAATATATAATAGTATTGTCCGATAAAGACATTAGACCGCTTCGCTATTAGATATTAGACAAAAGACTAAATCGTAACTATTTGATAATCTTTTATTTAAAAAATAA
>CAYQTF010000155.1:0-6034 GCA_964420345.1 uncultured Flavobacteriaceae bacterium | reverse complement strand
TAAATAATATGTTACAGCAAGAATCAAGATTAAAAGTAGCTGATAATACAGGAGCAAAAGAAGTTCTTGTTATTAGAGTACTTGGAGGAACAAAAAAGCGTTATGCTTCTATTGGTGATAAAATAGTAGTATCAATAAAATCAGCAACTCCAAACGGTACAGCAAAAAAAGGTCAAGTAGCAAAAGCAGTTGTTATTAGAACAAAAAAAGAAATAAGACGTAAAGACGGTTCTTATATTAGATTTGATGATAACGCATGTGTGTTAATTGATTCAACTACCGAACAAATGAGAGGAACTCGTGTTTTTGGACCAGCAGCAAGAGAACTACGTGATAAAGGTTTTATGAAAATTGTATCATTAGCACCTGAAGTACTTTAATAAATAGAACAATGAAGAAATTTAAATTAAAATCAGGAGACTTAGTAAAAGTTATCACTGGTGCCAATAAAGGTTCTGAAGGAAAAATCGTAAAGGTTTTAACTAAAAAATATAGAGCAATTGTTGAAGGAGTAAACATGGTTTCTAAAAATGTAAAACCAAGTGCACAAAATCCACAAGGTGGTCAAAATAAATTTGAAGCACCAATCCATATTTCTAATTTAATGTTATTAGAAAAAGGAAATGTTACTAAAGTCGGTTTTAGAATGGACGGTGACAAAAAAGTGAGATTTTCTAAAAAAACAAATGAAGTTATATAATTATGAAAAATCCTAGATTAAAAGACGAATATAACGAAAAAATTATAGCTAACTTAAAGAAAGAGTATAGTTATAAGAATGTAATGCAAGTACCAAAACTTAAAAAAATAGTTTTAAGTAAAGGTGTTGGTGCTGCAGTTGCAGATAAAAAACTAATTGAATATGCTCTTGATGAGTTATCAATGATAACTGGTCAAAAGGCTATCGCTACAATATCTAAAAAAGATATCGCTACATTCAAATTACGTAAAGGAATGCCAATTGGGGCAATGGTTACTTTAAGAGGTACAAAAATGTACGAATTCTTAGATAGATTTGTAACTGCATCTTTACCACGTGTAAGAGATTTTAAAGGTATTAAAGCAACTGGTTTTGACGGAAGAGGTAACTATAATTTAGGTATTACAGAACAAATTATTTTTCCAGAAATAGAAATTGATAAAATCAATAAAATTTCAGGAATGGATATTACTTTTGTAACTTCTGCAAATACAGATAAAGAAGCGAAATCATTATTAACCGAATTAGGATTACCTTTTAAAAAGAACTAATATGGCAAAAGAATCAATGAAAGCGCGTGAGCGTAAAAGAGCAAAAACAGTTGCAAAATATGCAGCAAAAAGAAAAGCTTTAAAAGAAGCAGGTGATTATTTAGGGTTACAAAAATTACCTAAAAATGCATCACCAGTTAGAATGCACAATAGATGTAAACTTACAGGTAGACCAAAAGGTTATATGCGTCAGTTTGGACTTAGTCGTGTTACTTTTAGAGAAATGGCTAACAATGGTTTAATACCAGGTGTTAGAAAAGCAAGTTGGTAAACAATAAATAGTATTAACAGTTTTAAAATTTGATTAAATTCAAATAATTAATTCGTAAAATTAAATTACAAAATGCAATCAGATCCAATATCAGATTACTTAACAAGAATTAGAAATGCAGGAATGGCAGGTCATAGAGTAGTGACAATTCCAGCATCTAATGTTAAAAAAGAATTAACAAAAATTCTTTTCGATCAAGGTTATATCTTAAGTTATAAGTTTGAAAAAGAAACAGTACAAGGAGAAATCAAAATTGCTTTAAAATACGATAAAGCAACAAAAAAATCAGTAATTCAAAAATTAGAACGTATTAGTAAACCAGGTTTACGTAAGTACGTTTCTGCAAATGAAATGCCTAGAGTATTAAACGGTTTAGGTATAGCAATTGTATCAACATCAAGCGGAGTAATGACAAACAAGAAAGCGAGTCAAGACAATGTAGGTGGTGAGGTTTTATGTTACATTTATTAATAATAAAGCATTAAAGGATGTCAAGAATAGGTAATGCACCAATAGCAATTCCAGCAGGAGTAACAATGACTATCAAAGATAGTGTTGTTACTATAAAAGGAAAATTAGGCGAGTTGTCTCAAAATATTGATGGGATAGCGATTAAAGAAGAAGATGGAAACTTAGTTTTATCTAGACCATCAGATAGTAAAGATCATAAAGCAAAACACGGTTTATACAGAAGTTTAATAAACAATATGGTAACTGGTGTTTCTAAAGGTTTTACTAAAGAATTAGAATTAATAGGTGTAGGTTATAGAGCAACAAATCAAGGGCAAACTTTAGATTTAGCTTTAGGATATTCACATACTATAGTTATGAGTATTGCATCAGAAGTTAAAGTTGAAACGGAATCTGTAAAAGGAAAACCACCAATTATAAAATTATCTTCTCATGATAATCAATTATTAGGTCAAGTTGCTGCAAAGATTAGATCTTTACGTAAACCAGAACCTTATAAAGGAAAAGGTATCAAATTCGTAGGTGAAATATTAAGAAGGAAAGCAGGTAAAACTGCATAAATGCTATAAGCTATAAGTTATATGCAATAGGTGTCAACCTAAAGTTTAAAACCTAAAGCCTAAAGCCAAAATAAATAAAATGGCATTAACAAAGTTAGAACGTAGAATACGTATAAAAAGAAGAATCAGAAAACACGTTTTAGGTACTGCTAAAAGACCTAGATTATCTGTATTCAGAAGTAATAAAGAAATTACAGCTCAATTAATTGATGATGTAAGTGGCGTTACTTTAGTAGCGACTTCATCTGCTTCAAAAGAAGTAAAAGCAAAAGGCACTAAAATTGAAATTGCAACTGCAGTAGGAAAAGTATTAGCAGAAAAAGCAATTAAAAATGGTGTTGAAACTTGCGCTTTTGATAGAAACGGTTTCTTATATCACGGTAGAGTTAAAGCTTTAGCTGAAGGAGCTAGAGAAGGTGGATTAAAATTTTAAAGGAAAAGCACTAAGATGTATAAAAAATATTCAAACGTAGAAAGAGTAAAACCTAGTGGAATGGATCTTAAAGATCATTTAGTAGGTGTACAAAGAGTTACTAAAGTAACAAAAGGTGGTAGAACTTTTGGTTTTAATGCAATTGTTGTTGTTGGTAACGGAGATGGTGTTGTTGGTCACGGTTTAGGGAAATCTAAAGATGTCGCTTCAGCAATAGCAAAAGCAATTGAAGATGCTAAAAAGAATTTAGTAAGAATTCCTATTTATAAGAAAACCATTCCTCATGAACAAAAAGGAAAGTTTGGTGGAGCAAAAGTGTTTTTGAAACCAGCATCACAAGGTACAGGAGTTATTGCAGGTGGAGCAGTACGTGCGGTTTTAGAGTCTGTAGGTGTGCATGATGTATTATCAAAATCACAAGGTTCTTCAAATCCTCATAACGTAGTAAAAGCAACTTTTGATGCTTTATTAAATATGAGAGATGCTTATACAGTTGCAAAGCAAAGAGGAATTACTTTAGATAAAGTATTTAACGGATAGATTAGACAATAGTCTTTAGTCTTTAGTCTTTGGCAATCTGCCTAAAGCGTATAGTCTAAAACTTAAAGCATATTCAAATAATGAAAAAAATAAAAGTAACACAAGTAAAAAGTCCTATTAGAAGACCAAAGAATCAAAAATTGACTTTGCAAGCATTAGGATTAAGAAAGATGAATCAAACGGTTGAGCATAATGCTACACCTTCAATCATCGGAATGGTAAATACAGTAAAACACTTAATTTCCGTAGAGGAAGTTTAATAATCATTATACAGTTATGCAATTAAATAACTTAAGACCTGCAAAAGGTGCAGTTAAGACAAGTAAAAGAATCGGTAGAGGTCAAGGATCTGGAAAAGGTGGAACCGCTACAAGAGGACATAAAGGACAAAAATCTCGTTCTGGTTACTCTAGAAAGATTGGTTTTGAAGGTGGACAAATGCCTTTACAAAGACGTGTACCAAAATTTGGTTTCACTAACATCAATCGTAAAGAATACAATGGTATTAATTTAGATAAAATTCAAGAATTTGTAGATGCGGGAAAAATAAAAGATACCGTAAATATGGAAGTTCTTTGTGCAACTAAATTGGCTAGAAAAAATGACTTAGTAAAAATATTGGGTCGTGGTGAGTTAAAAGCAAAATTAAACATTACTGTACATAAATTTACTGCAACAGCGAAAGCAGCAATCGAAAAAGTAGGTGGTGAAGCAGTAACTTTATAAAGTTTAATTAAGAGATGAAAAAAATAATAAGTAGCATACAAGATATTTGGAAGATAGAAGAATTAAAAAATAAGATTCTTTTAACTTTAGGATTAATGGTAGTTTACCGTTTAGGCGCTCAAATAACATTGCCAGGTATTGATGCAACTCAATTAGGAGGGTTGCAGGCAACTGCTGGTGGTCCAGGTTTATTAGGGATGTTAAATATGTTTACAGGTGGTGCATTTGCAAGAGCATCTATTATGGCACTTGGTATTATGCCTTATATATCAGCATCTATTGTAGTACAATTAATGGGTATTGCAATACCATACCTTCAGAAACTAAAAAATGAAGGAGAAAGCGGTAATAAAAAAATCACACAAATAACACGTTGGTTAACTATTGTTATATTAATAGTTCAAGCACCAACATTTATATATAGTTTACCTGCATTAGGTGTGCCAGAATCGGCTTACTTAATTGGTAAAGGACCTTTATTTTGGTTCTCTTCTATATTATTGTTAACTACAGGTACTGTATTTGCAATGTGGTTAGGTGAAAGAATTACAGAAAAAGGGATTGGTAATGGTATTTCATTATTAATTACTATTGGTATTATTGCTATTTTACCACAAGCATTCATGCAAGAAGTAGTTTCTAAGTTAGAAGCTGGTAATGGTGGTGCATTAATGATATTAATTGAAGTAGTACTATGGTTTTTAGTGATAATGGCTTGTGTATTTTTAGTAACTGCAATTCGTAAGATTTCTGTACGTTATGCGCGTAGAACTGTTGCAGGTGATGTTGGAAATATTGCTGGATCTAGAGATTATATACCATTAAAATTAAATTCTGCAGGAGTAATGCCAATTATATTTGCACAAGCATTAATGTTTGTACCAGCATTATTAAAAGATTCCTCTAACGAAATGATGGCAGGTTTTGGTCAAAGATTTACCGACATGTTTGGTTGGGAATATAATGTACTATTTGGTATATTAATAATTGTATTTGGATTTTTCTATACAGCAATTACAATTCCTACTAATAAAATGGCGGATGATTTAAAACGTGGCGGAGGATTTGTACCAGGATTTAAACCAGGTACCGAAACAGCAGATTATTTAGATACTATCTTATCAAGAATTACTTTCCCAGGTTTAATAATTCTAACCGCATTAGCAGTATTACCTGCATTTGTAGTTAAATTCGGAGTAAGTAGTGGTTGGGCAATGTTTTATGGTGGTACATCTTTAATCATTATGGTTGGTGTAGCAATAGATACAATTCAACAAATAAATTCACACTTATTAAATCGCCATTATGATGGTTTAATGAAAACAGGCAGTAAAAGAAAATCAATATCTTAATATAATATGGCTAAACAACCTGCAATAGAACAAGACGGCGTTATTACACAAGCATTATCAAATGCAATGTTTCGTGTAGAATTAGAAAACGGACATATTGTTACTGCACATATTTCTGGTAAAATGCGAAAATTTTACATCAAATTATTACCAGGAGATAAAGTGAAAATGGAAATGAGTCCATACGATTTATCCATAGCAAGAATAACGTATCGATATTAATTGAAAATAAATGTTTTTTGAATGGTATAATTTTGTAGTTTTGCAAACTTATTATTCAGAAATAATACAAAAAGAAAGATGAAAGTAAGAACATCATTAAAGAAAAGAAGCGCAGACTGTATAATTGTGCGTCGTAAAGGAAGATTATACGTGATTAATAAAAAGAATCCTAGATTTAAACAAAGACAAGGATAATTATGGCAAGAAT
>CAYQTF010000154.1:0-6097 GCA_964420345.1 uncultured Flavobacteriaceae bacterium | reverse complement strand
AAATGGGATTGGATTTGCCTTTCTCCAAAAAAAAATAAATTACCTTTAACGGAAGTTTCTAATGCTGCCAACGAACTAAAAGTCATCATTTTTAATAAAAATGATTTCAAATTTGCCGTAGAACAAGCCAAAAAAGTATCTAAAGATTGTAAACTATTTTTACAACCAGAATGGAGTAGAAAAGATATGGTAATTCCGTTAATAATAGACTTTGTAATGGAAAATCCAACATGGAAAATATCTTTACAAACACATAAATATTTAAACATTCCGTAATTTTATAAAATAAATTTTATGGTATTGTTTTTGTTTGCTATATTGCAATACTTTTAAACTAATAATTAAAATAACATGAAAAATATAATCTTATTTGTTGCAGTTCTTTTATTTTCAATAAGTTCTTTTGCTCAAAATAAATCAATCGATGAAAATCTTACACAATTAATGTATGCCAAAAATGGCTTGGTTGGTGTAGAGAATATTGCTACTAAAATGTCGCTAGGAGTTTCTGAGAATAACAAAACTACCTTTATAGCTGGTGTTGAAAATCTTAAAACGGAGTTTATGCAAAATGCTCTTTCAGAATTAAAAAAAGAATTTTCTAATGCGGATATTATTGCAATTTATAATGAATTTACTTCGGACAAAATAGAATATGAAGACAGAACTGTAAATTTCTTTGCTAAATTCAGAAAATTAAAAGGTCAGTATTTTAAAAGTGTGAAAGAATTATTTATAGCAAATAGATAATTTTTATATCAAAAAATATAAAAAAAAAGGATTTCATTTATTTGAAATCCTTTTTTTGTGCATATTTGTAAAACACAAAAAAACATCTTATGAAGAACATTATAATTTCAGGTGCGAGCAGAGGTATTGGTTTTGAATTAACTAATTATTTTGCGAAACATAATTACAACATATTAGCACTTTCTAGAAATATTAACTCTCTTTTAGGAATGCCAAAAAACGTCACCGTTTTAAAAGTTGACATCACTTTAAAAGAAGACTTAAAAAAAATAACTGATTTTATTTCTGAACATTTTAAAACCGTAGATATATTAATTAATAATGCAGGTAAATTAGTACACAAACCATTTTTAGAAACTACGTATCAAGATTTTTTAAATGTGTATAATGTAAACGTTTTCGCTGTAGCGGAATTAATTAAAATAACATTACCTTTTATGAAAAAAGGAAGTCACATTGTAACTGTTAGTAGTATGGGTGGCATACAAGGTTCTATGAAATTTGCAGGTTTATCTGCTTATAGTTCTTCAAAAGGCGCAGTAATTACCCTAATGGAATTACTTGCCGAAGAGTATAAAGAATCAGGTATTGCATTCAATACCTTAGCATTAGGCGCAGTTCAAACCGAAATGTTGGCAGAAGCATTTCCTGATTATCAAGCACCAATTACGGCTAAAGATATGGCAGATTATATTGGTAATTTTGCTTTAACTGGTAATAAAATGTATAATGGCAAAGTCTTGCAAGTTTCTAGTACAACGCCATAATTTGGGTCACATATAAAACTTGGGGAGTTTTTAATAAAATAAGTTTTTCAAAACAGTTTAAATGCTAAAAAAGATTAACGATTGGAGATTGGAGATTTAAGAATTTAAATTCCTATTGTAAAATCAAAAGTAAGTAAACCATAACCTCAAATATAAATTTATTATTCTTTCAAATTAGGTAATTACTAATCCCTAACTTTTATAACTGACCTCATAATTTCAATTAATTAACAAATAAAAAACACTTCTTTATCTAACCAATTACTAATTTCTTTAGCGGCAATTAACCAGTTTGGGTCTAACATTATGTCATGTGATGCGTTAGGTATTATTTTATAAGAAGTATTATACGTTTTTGCAATATTTTTGACATCACTTAATGAATTGACATTGTCTTTTTCGGCACCAATTACTAACATTTTTTCAATAGTTATTTTTTTAGTTTTTGGACGATTTAAAATTAACATATCTAAATACGCCAAATACGCTTCGTTATCTAATTTACTATGATACTCGTTTAATTTTTCTTCGGATAAATCTAAAGGTAAAAATAATTTTTTTGCCGAATTTTTATTTGCTATTATGTGATACAGATTAATCGTTAAATTTGCTTTTAAAAATGAAAACGGATAATTTTTGATTACCGAAAGTGTAGAACCAATAATTCCTTTTGGTGGTACAGATGCTAATAACACAACTGCTGGCGCATCGTACTTTTCTAAATATTTTTGAATAATAAAGCCACCCATAGAATGGCCAATTAAAATTGGGTTACTTCCTATTTTATCTACCGTTTTTTTAACATCTTCGACATAATCTTTAATTCTTACTTTCCAAAAGGGTTTTTTACTTTCACTATTACCATGATTTTGCAAACTAAGTGCATAACAATCATAACCTAAATCGGCAAAATAAGGCATAAAATATTCTTCATAACACCAAGCGCCATGATACATACCATGAATAAATAATATAGATTGATTTCTAGAACTGTCTTTTTTTAAAGTAATTAATTCTAATTTCATAATATTTATTTAACATATTTTGTTTTCTTCATAAAACTAATTACCACAAAGCCTAAAAAAAAGAAAATGACTAAAACTAAAACCGAAGTCCGCATAGAATAATCAGAAAAACGCATTGCTAAACCAAATGACAATGTGCCAAGAACAATTGCTAACTTTTCGGTAACATCATAAAAACTAAAATAGGTAGCATTATCATAAGTCTCTTCGGGTATTAATTTGGAATACGTTGAGCGTGCTAAAGTTTGAGTTGCACCTAAAACCAATCCTAAAAACCCACCTAAAACATAGAAGTAAATATCTACATTCGGACTTTCACCAGGTAATAAATATGCAGAAAAACAAACAACAATCCATATAATAATGGTGATTTTTAGCGTTTTAATATTTCCTATTTTTTCAGAAATTCTTGAAAAAATTATTGCTCCAAAAATTGCTACTAATTGAATTAATAAGATAGTAATTATTAAATTCATTGTTGGTAAACCTAACTCTTCATCACCAAACTTACCTGCTAAAACTATAATAGTCTGAATACCTGCACTGATTAAAAAGAAAGACCAAAGAAAAATATAAATAGTTGGATGTTGTTTTATTTCTTTAAACACTTTTTTTAATTCTCTAAAACCTTTAAAAATATAATCTTTTTCAGGTTTTCTTTTAAAAGAATTATTTGGCAAATGATAGAAAGTATATTGAGCAAAACCAAGCCACCAAATACCAACTAATACAAAAGCACTTTGAAAAACTATTGGTGGTGCATGTTCACCTTTTGCTAACGGATGATCAATAAAACCATACCAATGAGGAAACATTATCATCGTTAAAATAAATACTAATAAAATAACAGAACCAATATAACCATTAATAAAACCTCTAGCGCTTATTTTATCATGTTCTTCTGGATGAGCGATTTCGGTAAGATAAGCGTTATAAAAAACCAAGCTTCCCCAAAAACCAATACTAGCCATAATGGAAAAAGTAATACCAATCCATAAATTTTCTATACTATCAAAAAAGTAAAGTGACATTACAGAAAACGAACCTAAAAAGCAAAAGAATTGCATAAAACGCTTTTTATTACCCATATAATCTGCAATACTTGAAAGCATTGGCGACATAAAAGCAACCATTAAAAACGAAAAAGATAATGAGTAAGTATAAAGTTCTGTATTATTCCAAGTGGAACCTAAAAATTCAACTGTTGCACCTTTTCCACCAGTAATCATTCCATAAAAAAGAGGAAAAACAGCGGTTGTAATCACTAAAGGATAAACGGAATTTGCCCAATCATAAAATGCCCAAGCACCAATTAATTTTTTATCACCTTTTTTTAACATATTGATAGTTTTTATTCATAAAAAAACTGTTCCGAGTAGTTCGGAACAGTTTGCAATATAATAAATATTTTTTGTAATTTTAAAAGTCTAATTAGTTTGCGCATTAAACTTCTTTGCTAAAATTTTTGCTTCTGGCAAATATGCTCTTAAATCTGCAATTCTAGAAGCATTAGTTGGATGTGTACTTAGTATTTGTGGTGGTGCTTGTGACCCGTTAGCTCTTTGACTCATTCTAACCCAAACTTCTGCTGCTTCGGTTCCGTTATAACCAGCCATTAACATAAAAACTAAACCTAAACGATCTGCTTCTGTTTCGTGAACTCTACTAAATTTAAGCATTCCTAATTGTGAACCAATACCATACGCCATATTAAACATTGCAGCTTGTTTAGGGTCATCAAGAGCAAGACCTGTATATATTTGCAAACCCATTCCTAAGCCTTGCTGTATCATGCCTGAGGACATTCTTTCTTGACCGTGTTTTGCAAAAGCATGTGCAACTTCATGTCCCATAATTGCAGCAATACCATCGGTATTTGCAGCAATTGGTAAAATACCTGTATAAAAAACCACTTTTCCGCCGGGCATTGCCCACGCATTAACAGTTTCGTTTTCAATTAAATTAAATTCCCAACGGTAACTTTCAGCTTCTTTTGTCATACCGTTTGCTCTCATAAAACGATCTACCGCTTTAGAAATTCTAGAACCTATTTCTTTTAATTCATTTGTTTTTGCAACATCTGTCGATAAAGCGTTTTCTCTTAAAAAACTAGAATATTGAGCAAAACTTGTAGGTAACACTTTAGCATCGCTTACAAGGTTTAACCTTTTTCTGCCTGTAATTGGTACAGTACTACAACTGTACATCATTAAACTTATTAAAATTAAAGCTACAATTTTTTTCATTTTTTTTCTTTTTTAAATTTTTAATTTATTGTTAGATTTTAAACAAAGATAAAAATAATAATTAACTTCGTTTGGTGAAGTACATTTCAAATATTGACAATAACATTATTATTATTCCTGCTAAAACAAAACCAAAATTTCATCCGTATTTTTCTCTAATATACCCAATAGTTATAATTCCAAAAAACGCTCCTAAGTTGACTGCTAAATAAAGTATTGTAAATCCGGCATCTATAAATTTTATTTAAATAGAGTTTTCCGAAATTTGAAATTATATTCGGAACGTTTAAACCACCACCTAAAACAACAAGAGACAACCCAATGTAAAGTCCATTAATTGACGGGATGCAAAGACTAAACGCACCAATTGATTGAATAATAGCACCTATGATTATTGCTTTTTTATTCCCAATAACTAAATCTCCCAATATTGCTCCGAAAACTTTAGAAAAAATAAATGATGCAGTAAACACACCATAAATGTTTAATGCTTCTATTCTTTCCGTTTTCAAAATTTCACCAATCATATACAATACAATTAATGCACATAAACCATAATAAGCGGCTTCTTTCTAATATTCACGAAATAGCGTAGAGAAACGTTTCTTTTGATGAGTTTGATTTGTTATTTTTTTCATTTTATTCGTCTTAAAATTACCTTTAACTATCAAACAAAAGTAATTACAATTTAAATCTTCTTCAACAATATTTTTTCGTTTTTAAACTGATTAGCTTCATCTAAAAATGCTAAAATTAAATCCCAATTTTCTTTTGGTTCATAATTATGTTTGTATTGCTTTGAAGTTTTAACTTTTAAAAAACCATTTTCTATTTTTGCTGTACTAATAAATGCGCCAGTATTATTAATTACACTTTTATTTAATTTATCTAAACCTACAACTTTATATCCATTAGGTATTTTTAAATTAATTTCATAATTAAATGTTCTAGGATAACGCATATAAATGTTAACATTTCGTTTGCGTTGTTCATCAACCATTTCGATTTGACCGCCAATAAATTTACCGATTTCAATAATATAATTAGAACCTGCTTTTTTTATAAACTGATTTTTAAACGTAAACGATTCGTTATATTCTAAATTAGTGTCTAAACCATAACGACCTGTAGCGACTAATTTATATTCGTAATTTTCAATATCTGTAACATCAAATTCACTAGCAACATCTGTCTCGAATTCTTTTATTTGATCTTTTTTCAATTTTGAAATTAGCGCATTTAATTCCTTTGTTGTTTTGGTTCTACTACAAATTTAGTGGGTAAAGATTTAACCCGCCATGAAAGAAGA
>CAYQTF010000153.1:0-6228 GCA_964420345.1 uncultured Flavobacteriaceae bacterium | reverse complement strand
GCAGACAATATTTATCATAAAGAAATAATATGCACCTAAATGCTTACCTCAATCAATATTTTTAAGTGTTTGGCGACCAAAAAACTTTATCAAAATTCATTATTTTATTGTTTTCAATAATAATGCCTTCACTTTCTAACAATTGTTGCATTAAATTAGTACCGTCAAAATGATGTTTACCTGACAAAATTCCTTTACTATTTACAACTCTATGTGCTGGTATTGTAGCGTCATTATGTGTTTTGTTCATTGCCCAACCAACCATTCTTGCAGATCTTGCAGCGCCTAAATATTTTGCTATTTCTCCGTAAGATGTTACTTTGCCGTATGGTATTTTCCGAGCAATAATATAGACTCTTTCAAAAAAATTTAATTCTTCTTTCATTAGAGTGAAATTATAAATTTAATCTGAATTTAATATAAGTAATCGGTTTGTTTTTTTCTAAATATTGTTTTTCGTAAAATGTCTGTGTATCAGTAGCTTCTTTTGGAGATTCACCATTATTATAAATATGATGATGTGCATATAAAATCTCTTGATTCAAACCTGTTAACAAACCTAATGTATAACCGTGCATATATTCGCTATCGGTTTTAAGATGTACAAAACCATTTTTCTCTATGATAGTATGGTATTTTTTAAGGAAATCTATATTTGTTAAACGATGAATAGTTCTTGTAAATTTAATTTGTGGGTCTGGAAAGGTTATCCAAATTTCAGAAATTTCATTTTCAGAAAAACATAAATCAATCAATTCTATTTGTGTTCTTAAAAAAGCGACATTAGTTAAGTTATCTTCTAAGGCAATTTTTGCTCCACGCCAAAAACGTGCGCCTTTAATATCAACGCCAATATAATTAATGTTTGGATTTTTTCTAGCTAAAGCAATAGTATATTCACCTTTACCACAACCTAATTCTAATACTATTGGATTATCATTTTCGAAAAATTCAGACCATTTATCTTTACGACTAAAACCGTTAAGAACTTCTTCTCTAGTTGGTTGAATTACATTACTGAACGATTCGTTTTCACGAAATCGTTTGAGTTTATTTTTACTTCCCAAAATATAGTGTTATTCTGTTTTTCCTTTTTTAAAAGCATATAACTTCATTACCCAATAAACAAAAAGAAATGCTGTTATTAAAAAAAGTATGGTATTGATAAAATTTGCTGTCCACCAATATTCATTTTGGTTAATATCAGACAACCAGTTAAAGGGTTTAAAAAGTACATTTGTGCAAAAATCACCAATTGCTTTAAAAATATTTAAGGTCATAATTTTTAATCTAATTTTAATAAAGAACAAAAGTAATAAATATTTGTTTTATTTCGTCCTTATATATAATCTAAAATTTTGTTTTATATTTTTTTTCCGAAAGCTAAATCTCCCGCATCACCTAAACCTGGAATAATATATCCTTTTTCGTTTAATTTATCATCAATAGTACTAATCCATAATTCTGTATTTTCAGGAAAATATTTTTTTATAAACGCAATACCTTCTGTTGAACCAATAACAGCAACAATATGAATTTTTTTAGGATTACCGTGTTGCAACAATGCTTTATAAACAGCAACTAAAGAGCTACCAGTTGCTAACATTGGGTCTGCTAAAATTAAGGTTTTATTTTCTAACGAAGGTGATGCAAAATATTCTACAATAATTTCTAAATCTTTGTTTCTATATGCAGAAATGTAAGCGTTTTCGGCAGCATCAAAATAATTTAACAAACCTTGGTGTAAAGGCAAACCTGCTCTTAAAATAGAACACAAAACTAAATTTTCGTGTATTAATTTTGTTTCTTTTTTACCTAATGGTGTTGTAATTACAGTGTTATTATAATTAAGTTTTTTACTTAATTCATAAGCTGTTATTTCGCCAATTCTTTCAATATTTCTCCTAAAACGCATGGCATCTTTTTGAATATTTTTATCTCGTAATTCTGCAATAAAAGTATTTAAAATCGAATTTTCTTTTTCTAAAGAATGAACTATCATATTTAGTTAATTTATACAAAGATATACATTTGATTTTTTTTGGAATAATATTTGTAATAGAAAAATCGCATATAATATGTAGTGAAGGTTTAAAATTATTTGTATCTTCACACTTTAAATTATTAATCAATTAAAAAAAATAAAATTATGGGATTATTTTCTTTCATTAAAAATGCTGGAGCAAAAGTATTTGGTATCGGAAAAACAACAGAAGAAGAGGCAGTAGAAGTAGCTGTAGAAAAAGCAACAAAATTAGTAAGTGCAGTTAACACTTTAGGGTTTGAAGTAACCGATTTAGATGTTGTTGTTGATGGCGACACTGCATTAGTTTATGGTGAAGCAGCAGATCAAGCAACTAGAGAAAAAGTTATTTTAGTAGTTGGTAATACCGAAGGTATTGCTGAAGTAGATGACAGAATGACTACTGCAATTGAAGAAGAAGCACCAGCACAATTTCACGCTGTTGTTAGTGGTGATACTTTAGGTAAAATCGCTAAAAAATATTATGGAAACGCAATGAAGTATCCAGTTATTTTTGAAGCGAACAAACCTATGTTATCTCACCCAGATAAAATTTATGTAGGGCAAACTTTACGTATTCCTTCTTTGGACTAGTAAAAGTTTTAAATTTATTATAAAAGGTTGTCGTTAGACAACCTTTTTTTGTTTTAGAACTCTTTCAAATCTTGTTTTTTAAAATTCCATTCAGGAGTTTTTAGGGTTTTTAAATTTTTAGTTGTGTACCAAGGCGAAATTTTACTGTTATTGAAATTTTTTAAAATATGAATTTCTTGAGCTGGCATATAACTTTGCGCTAACATAAAAACGATTTCATTTTTTGAATTTTTTGCCATATCTATCACAATAATAGCATGACCAGGACTTCCGCCTTGAATAAAAATATTACCAATTTTCATATTATTAATAAGTACACTTTTAAGTTCTTTTTCTAAAGAAAGCGTTCCTGCATACATAAAAATGTATTGCATGTATTTAGAAAATGATTTATATGATTTAGACTCTTTATCCGTTTTATACCAACTTACTTTATTTCCAATTATGTTTAACCGAAAACCTTGTCGCCATTTTGAATATGCAACGTTAAATCCATTTGTAAATTTAAAATGTATATCATTATAACGTTTTTGCTGGTATAAAAATTCCGAACGTAAACGCATAATTGCATCTGCACATTGCTGTAAATCTCTTTTACCAACAGTGATATCTAAAATTGCGGTATGTAAATCTTGCCTATTTTTTAATTCGCCATTATATAAATGGACTTTAGAATTATTAGGTTTTAAGTTAAAATTTTGCAAGTAATTCTTAAATGAATTTGGTTTTGTTTCAACTCTAATAAATCCGTTTGGCACGTAAAAACGGGTTTTAATAGTTGTTCCGTTTTCTTGAACAAACATTTTTTTTAAGATTTTTGTTTTTAAAATTGAAGATTGGTTTTGCTTATCTGTTTTACAAGAAAATAATAATCCGATAATTAAAATACTTACTATTTGTTTCATCTATTAAAAACGAAAACATTCTAATAATATTTCTTTTTTAACCAAAGTGAAACTCTTACTAATAAAATTAAAACGGGCACTTCTACTAATGGACCAATTACACCTGCAAATGCTTGTGGTGAATTTAACCCGAAAACTGCAATAGCAACTGCAATAGCAAGTTCAAAATTATTACCTGTTGCCGTAAATGCTACGGAAATATTTCTTTTATAATCAACATTCATTTTTTTGGAAATGAAAAAACTCACAAAAAACATGACTATAAAATAGATTACTAATGGTATTGCTATTCTGAAAACGTCCATAGGTAATTCTACAATTTCATTTCCTTTAAGACTAAACATCAATACAATAGTTGCTAATAATGCAATTAATGTAATTGGTGATATAAACGGAATAAATTTATGATTATACCAATCTATTCCTTTAGATTTTACTAAAAAATAGCGACTTAAAAATCCTGCTAAAAACGGAATTCCTAAATAAATTAAGACACTTTTAGAAACCTCTAACATCGAAATATTGATTTCATAACTTGCAAAACCAAAATATTTTGGCAAAACACTTATAAATAACCAGGCATAAAAACTATAGGTAAATATCTGAAAAATACTATTTAAAGCTATTAATGTAGCTGCATATTCTCTGCTTCCGCCAGCTAAATCATTCCAAACAATGACCATAGCAATACATCTTGCCAAACCAATTAAGATTAAACCAACCATATATTCTGGGTGATTTGGTAAAAATAGTATTGCTAAAGTAAACATTAATATTGGACCAATTATCCAATTTAATATCAATGAAATAGACATTAGTTTAATATCTTTAAATGCAATTGGAATTAACTTATAATTTACTTTAGCCAATGGCGGATACATCATTAATATTAAACCAATTGCTAACGGAATATTTGTAGTGCCAATAGATAAACTTTCGGTTACATTTGCCATGTTAGGAAAAACATATCCTAAGCCAATACCAATTGCCATGGCAAGAAAAATCCATAGGGTTAAATATCTATCTAATGTTTTTAGTCTTTTTTTCATAATTTTAAATCAACCCTTCAAGGGTTTTGAACCCTTCAAGGGTTATTTTAACAACAACTTGAATCAGAACAACAAGAAGTTTCTTCAATAACTTCTTCTGTTTCGCAACAAGAATCTTGATCTGTACCACAAACATCTGGTGCTTTGCACAATGTTTTTTCTGAAAATAATTTTACAATTACTTGTGTTTCATTTATTTCAAAATCGGAAACATTCATAATAGAAGTATGAAATTCTTCATTACCAAATTCAACTTTTAAATCGGTTTCTTGCCATAATGGGTTAATGCTATTTACTTTTTCTATAATAGAAATGACTTTATCTACTGTTAGATATTCTTTTTTGCCAATTTCAGACGGACTTTCCCATAATTGCAAATGTGTTTCTTTCCAATTATTTGTGTTTCCGCCACAATCAACAGAACTAAAATGTACGTTTTTAATTTCGGTTAGATGATAATTTGTACCAGCATATTTCTCTTTTGCAAATTCGAATAATAATGCTTTGTTTTTGTTTTTATTTAGTTTGTTTATAAATTCTTTTGTTTTCATATTTTTTAAGTTCACGCAGATATTCGCAGATTACGCAGATTTTTTTTTTAATTTGTTATTATTTGTAGTTTTTCTTTTTAATTTCATGCAGATTTCACAGATTTCTTCTTAAATTCTTATTATAAAACGAATAGAAATCTACTAAAATTTCATTTCTAATTCTTCTAAATTCTTTTAAGATTTCTTCTTCTGTACCTTTTAGTTCGTCTGGATCTTCGAAACCAATATGTAATTTGTTTTTGACTTTACCTAAAAAGACTGGGCAATTTTCTTTAGCATTACCACAAACCGTTATTACATAATCAAAACTCTTATTTAAAAAAGGTGTTAATAATTTCGGTTTGTTTGCGCTAATGTTTATTCCGATTTCTTTCATTACCAAAACGGCATTTTTATGTACTTTTTCACTTGGTTTTGTTCCTGAAGAATATACACGTATATCGCTATTAAACGATTTTAAGAAACCTTCTGCCATTTGACTTCTACAAGAATTACCCGTGCAAAGTATTAATATTTTTTTCATTCTTTACTCTATTTATTTTTACCTTTCATCAAAAATCTTTCACCTTGTTATTAACAACAACTAATTTTAGAAAAATCTTGATTAAATAATTGTTCGAATAATTTTTTTGCTGTCTTCCAATTTTCTTGATTAATGCAATACTTTACTTTTGGCGCTTCTATTTTTCCTATAATTAAACCCGATGCTTTTAATTCTTTTAAATGTTGTGAAATAGTAGATTGTGCTAACGGAATAATCTCCATTAAATCACCATTATAGCAACAAGACTGATTGCTTAAATATTTTAGTATCGCTAACCTTACCGGATGCGAAAGCGCTTTGGCAATAAGTGCAGTTTGCTCTGTTTGTTCTGAATAAAATATGTCTTGGGTGGATCTTTTCATATAATTATTGTTTTAAGTACATCGCAAATGTACGATTAATATTGTTATAACAAAAGTTCATTAATGGTTTTTTTATTACAAAAAATACCAATTTATTGGTTCTATGTTGTTTATAGTGGGTAGCATTATATTTTTAATATTAGTAAAATGTAAAAAAATTCCAAAAATCAAGTTCCAAATTCCAAATAAATCCCAACATT
>CAYQTF010000152.1:0-6269 GCA_964420345.1 uncultured Flavobacteriaceae bacterium | reverse complement strand
GTCATCTTTTTTTTGCGAATTTAAGTAATTCCATTAAATTTGTAGTAGAACCAAATTTTTCAAAAAAAGCATATTTTGCATCACTAACCCAAGGTCCAGAAGAACCAATATAATCAAAGTTAGACCATTCTAAAGTAGATTGTGGTAATTTATAACCTTCATCTTCTACAACATCAAAAGTGATTTGTGTACCAGGATAAGGTTTAAAATAAAAAATAGGCGTAGAGAAATTTGGACTACTTGCGTTGAGTTGTTTAGAAACTTTTACAGTTTCTTCAATACTTTTGTCAGACTCATTAGGGAAACCTACAATAAACGGAAATATTACCGAAATACCCAAATCTTTGCAACGTTCAGCACATTCAAAAACTTGTTCTAGTTTAATATCTTTTTTCATCCAATCCATCATTTCTTGCGAACCAGATTCTACACCAATTAATAATCTACGTAAACCAGATTTTTTTAAAATTTTAAAATCTTCCATACTTAATCGAACACCTTGATCTGCACGCATGGTTGCTGCCCAAGAAAAATTTAGTTTTCTATTTATAAATTCATTAGCAATTTCAATTGCTCTTTTTTTATAGGTAAAAAAAGTTTCGTCTTGAAAATTAAGATCTGTAAATTTATATTTTTTATACAAAATTTCTAACTCTTCGCCCATTCTATTTGCCGAAATTGAAGTCCATTTACGTTCATAAACAAATGGATCTGCACAAAAAGAACATCTAAAAAAACAACCTGTGGAAGAAATATAATCAAATTGCCGTTGTTTCTTTTTTGTAAAATATTTTTCCACATCAATAAAATCATAATTAATAGAAGGTAAATTATCCATCTTTTCAATTACTCTTGGTGGGTTTTTAATTATTTCGTTTTTATCGTTACGGTAACAAATTCCTTTTATACTATTAAAAGAATTAGATTTCTCGTTGCTCGTTCCTCGCTCTGCAATGGCATTTGAAATAGTATTCACCAATTCTTTAAAAGTAATTTCGCCTTGCCCTTGCACGGTAATATCAATAAAATTGGTGTCTATTAAAGTTTCTTTTGGGAAAAGTGATGTATGCCAACCACCCCAAATTGTAATAATTTCAGGTTTTAATTTTTTAACTTGTTCTGTGATAAAAAGAGCATCTTTAATCGGTTTGCCAGTTAAAACGGAAACACCAAAACAAATGGCATTATCCAAATGTTTTTTAATTTTTTCTATAGGGTTTTTATCCACTCGACCATCTACAATAACAACTTTATATTTAGAAGCATCTAAATTTGAACCTATTGCCAAAAGAGCCAATGGCAAATCAAAAAAAACTGCTTTTGGGTTATATAGTAGTATGGTTTGTTTCAAAGTGATTGTTTAACTGCAAATTTCGCAAGGTTTTTCCGTAAATTTCGCAAAGTTTTTATTTATATTTACACATTATATTCGATTGTGAAAATACAACATTCAAAATATCTTTTACTACTTTTTCCTGCTGTAGTTTTTCTATTCTTTTATTTCTATCTTAATTTTGATGGTTTATATGGTCAAGATGCTTATGAATATGTAAGATATACCAAAGAACTTAGAAATTTTATTATTTTGGGTGAAAATCCTGGCGATTACTTTTGGCCTTTGTTTTATCCTATTTTTGGTGCTTTGTTTAGTTTTATTACGCAAAAAGTTAGTCTTGCTTTATTACTTATTTCTGTTTGTTCATTGTCGATTTCGGCAATATATATTCATAAAATACTAGCATTATTATATCCTAATTTAAAACAAAAAGCACTTTATATTTTTGTATTTTTTTTACTTTCTCCAACTGTTTTTAAGTGTGGTATTTTGGTAATGAGCGATATGCTAACTGTATGTTTTATTATTTTAAGTGTTTATCAATTTTTAAAATATAAAAAACTTAAACTCACAAAAAATTTGTATTTTTTAGCAATTTTTAGTGTATCTGCATTTATGACAAGATATGTAAGTGCTATTGTGCTTTTGCCTTTTGTAATTTATGCGGTTTGGTTATTCTTTAAACAGAAATGGCACTTTAAACACATAGGATTTTTAATACTATTAATTAGTATTTTATTGCTACCACATTATTTGGTAAGAATCAATAATCCAACCGAATTTTTATCACATCCATGGTTGCAAGATTGGTCTTTTGCAAATTTTTTTAAACGAAATTTTAATACTATCGATGGATCTTCGTATAATAAATTACCAAATATTTTGTTTTCGTTTTCTAACCTTTTTCATCCACGATTTTTATTTGTTGGTGTTGTTTTTATTCCTTTTTTGTTATGGCGAAAAATAGATTTTAAACATGCTAAAATAATGATAATTAGCATTGTGTTTTATGCTATTTTTTTAGCAGGAATTCCGTTTCAAAATTCACGGTTTTTAGTATTGAGTTTTCCTTTAATTATTATTTTATGTTACCCTATTTTTTGCTATTTATCAGAATTAATTTGGATCAAAAAAATATTTTATTTAGGAATAATAGGTAGTATTATTTTACAATTCTTTTTTATAAAAATAGCATTTAGTAGCATTTTAGAACGGAATAAATTTGAAATAGAAATAACCAAAACCCTAAAAGAGTATCAAAATAATAATTTATATAGTTTTGATGTGGATATCGCTTTACAAGGTCGAGGTTTAGATTTTAATTATTATAATCTTTGGTATAAACGTTATGAAAACTTAAAAGAAAATGATTTAATTTTATTTCATCCAACTAAATTTAAAAAACAATGGCAAGGTAAAAATCCGATGTTAAATTTTAATTATTTTAAAGATAATTATACTTTAAAAGTCATTAAAGAATTGCCTGAAGGCTGGAAATTATATAAAGTTGTTGAATAATGAAAGTGCTTTTACTTAAAATAAAATATCATTTAAGATTAGTAAAAAAAAATATCAGTTCAAATTTTCCGTTAGAAAAATTAAAGTTTACTTTTGGTAATTTAGATGCATTTTGAAAAACAAACCCAAACATATTGTATTATTGACACCTGGATTTCCTGAAAACGAAGAAGATTCAACCACAATACCTGCGTTGCAAATTTATGTAAAAGCATTAAAAGAATCAAACCCAAAATTTGATATAAAAGTTATAACATTTCAATATCCGTTTCTTTCAAAAGAATATAATTGGTTTGGAGTTTCTGTTTTTCCGTTAAACGGAAGAAATATAAGAACGAAAAAACTTAAGGTTTGGAAAAAAGCAAAACAGTTATTAGATAAAATAAATGAAGAAAAACAGATTGATATTATCCATAGTTTTTGGTTAGGCGAATGTGCTTTGATTGGTCAAAAATTTACAAAAAAACATAATATAAAGCATTTTGTTACAGCAATGGGACAAGATGTAACTAAAAACTTATTTTTTAAATTGTTTCTTAAAAATAAATTAAAAAACACCCAAATAATAACATTATCAAAAAATCATCAACGAGATTTAATTACTAATTACGGATTGAACTCTAACATAATTTCTTGGGGAATTAACCCAGAAAATTTTCCGAAACAACAAGAAAAAACGATTGATATATTAGGTGTTGGTTCGTTAGTAGAAGTTAAAAATTTTAGTTTTTTTATACAAATTATTGCCAAATTAAATAAACAAATAAAAAATTTAAAAGTAGAGATTATTGGCAATGGCGATTTAGAAATGTATTTAAAAAACGAATACTTATACTTAAATTTAAAAGATGTTATTACTTTTAAAGGTGAATTACCAAGAAAAAATGTTTTAGAAAAAATGGCGAAATCTAAAATATTACTCCATACAAGTTCTTTTGAATCGTTTGGTATGGTTTTTTTAGAAGCACTACAATCTAACATGAAAATTGTATCTTTTGATGTTGGTTTTGCAAAAAAATCAAGTAATTGGTTTGTCTGTAAAACGGAAGATGAAATGCTTAAAAATCTTCAAAAAATACTTATTAATTTTCAAATAAAGAAAGTAACATCTATCCATACTATTGAAAATACAGTTTTAAATTATCTTAAAATATATAATGAATAAACTGTTTAAAATATTTTTAAATATCGCTAGAAGTTTGTCTGTACCAATCTTCAATTTTTTAATTACCATTATAGGTATTAAATATTTGGGAAAAGAAAATTGGGGCGATTTTATACAGGTTTTATTATGGATTTACTTTGTAGTATTTATTTCAAATTTCGGAAATAAAGACTATTTATTGAGAACTTATAGTAAAAAACCATCTAAAATTTATCGTGATTTTTCTATTGCATTTGTTTCGAGAACTGTCTTTTTGTTATTGTCTTTATTCTTGTTTTTGTTTTTTTCATTCGAAATAAGTTTGTTAGGTGTTTTGCTTTCCGTCTTAATTTATCTTTATCAAAGTATGGAAAGTTTAGTTATTTATAAACAAAAATTCACTTCACAATTAATTGCAGAAATACTTGGGTTTACTATCATTTTAACCTTTGTAACATATTATAATCCGCTTAACACTAAGGTTTTATTAATTGCTTATTGCTTAGCATTTTTATTGAAATTTATAGTTGTTTTAGTTGCTTTGAAAATTGATTTTAAGCAAATGAAATTCCGATATTCTTTAAAACAAATTAAACTATTACTGCCATTTTTCTTAATAGGATTTAGTGGTTGGTTAGCATCAAAGATTGATTTATATATGGTAAATATTTTTTTACCAAAAGATCAATTGGCAGCATATCAATTATTAATGACCGCATTTTTAATGTTACAAGCATTTGCTAGTTTTATTATTTATCCGTTTACCAAACATATTTACAGGTTAAACAAAAAAAGCATATTAAAAATTAAAAGAATACTTTTATTAGTAAGTTTGCCATTAATTAGTATTTGTACGTTTATAATTTGGTTTGTTTTAGAGCGTATAGTAAAATTAGATTTAAGTTTAGAATTGTATGTTTTAGGTGCTTTATCTGCTTTACCAATTTTCTTTTTTATGATAGATATTTTTCAATTTTATAAACAGGGAAAAGAAAAAATAGTGCTATATATTAATTTTATCATAGCAATCATAAGTTTGTTTTTAACATTAGTATTAATTCCTACTTATGGTATAAAAGGTGCTTTATATAGCGTAGTAATTAGTCAGTTTATATTGTTGTTTTTGTATAAAAGTAATCTGTTTAAAAAAACTTAATTTATCTTGAAAATATTACATCCAAATCATACTAAATATCTTTCTTTAGAAGAATTGAAAGCATATTATATAGATGGTTATTATAAAATTATTGGTCTTGAAGAAGAAGAAAAATTAACTAATTTTTTAAAATGCTTTGAGGATTTTAGAACAAAAAACAATGAAAAAATAACCGACATATCTTTATATCAAAATTTGCCATTTTCGATACAAGACAATAGTTGGAAAGCAAAGCAAAAAGATATTAAAGTTATAGATAAATTAATCGGTAATAAAACTAATTTAAAAATTTTAGATGTTGGTTGTTGGAATGGTTGGTTGTGTAATTATCTTTCAAAAAAAGGACATCAAGCTGTTGGTGTGGATATTTTTATAGATGAGTTTGATGGTTTAAAAGCATTTAAACATTACCAATCAAAATACACTTCTATACAAATGAATATTAACGAAGTTTATAGAATTAAAGACAAATTTGACCTTATTGTTTTCAACAGAGTTTGGGCATATTTTAATGACCATCAAAAAATATTTAATGATGCAAAACAGTTACTAACTAATAAGGGAATTATTATTTTTACTGGATTGACATTTTATAAAAATCCAAAAAGGGTAATTAACAACTTACAAAAATCTATAAATGAATTCAAAAATCAATATGGAATTTCATTGCTTTATAACCCAAACAAAGGGTATTTAGATAGTAATGATAAAATGTTTTTTTCTAATAATGATATAAGTCTAAAATCGTGTAATAAAATAAAAAATGACTTATTTTTTTTAAATAAAAAAGGTAAGTCATTTTATGCTGTTTATTTTAAAAATTAATTCTTAATAAATTTAGAATACAAAATTTTATTTTTAGTAAAAACTTTAATTAAATATACACCTTTTTTAAAGTTTGAAATATCTAAAGAACTTGATTTTCCTTGATGGTCAGCATATAAAACTAAATTTTTATTTTTTAAATCAAATATTTCAAAACTTGAAAAATCATTTGTTGATACAATTGAAATAAAATCATTACTTGGGTTTGGATAAACTTTTAGTAAATAATAATTTTTTATAGGGTTACCCATTTAAGTCGCAATACATCTTATTGATTTATAGGTCATTGG
>CAYQTF010000151.1:0-6330 GCA_964420345.1 uncultured Flavobacteriaceae bacterium | reverse complement strand
TATTAAATCAGATATATACAGATACGATAGTTTTTTCGACCTATGATGATAATTTCGATTATTTTATGCTATTAGGAAAAAAGAAAGGAAAGGATGTCTCTTTAATTTATGATTTTGAAAGGGATGCCAATGAAAAATACAATTTTAAATATGGAGATATTATAAAAGTAAAATGGAAATTGCAGCGATTTACAAACGCAGGAGATGAAGAAATAGTAGATTATAGAGAAAAAGCCATCGATGCAGAAAAAATACTATCCGAAAACAAAGAAGTTAAATTTTTATGGCGAGCAGATAAATTTAACCAAGAAGCAACTCAAAATATTAATTCAATTTTTATCAATGAGTCATTTTGTAATTCCATTAGCAATCAAGAAAAGGCTGCGTTGGGCTATGTTGCCACTTTTATAGGTAATGAATGTTGGTGGGATGGAGAAAAACCTAACGAAAATCGCAGTAATTTAAAATGTGAGATATTAACAGCATTAGATTTGGGATATCAATGTTCTGATAAACATTTGGGGTTTCTACAAGGCTGGTTTTCTACAGACGCTAATGCATTAAACAAATTAGCGAAGTGCGGTACTACGCCATACACAGCAACTATACAAACTACTTTTGATGAAATCATCCTATTAACAGATAAAGAAAAAAAGACAATAACAATAAATTATAAAGCCTACCAAATAAATGTAAGAGAATCAAGCAGGAAGTATTGGATTCAAAGAGACATTTTTAAATATGATGTTAAAAATATAACTTTAATAAGTTCAGAAAAGTCTGATTTAAAAAACTAATGCCCTAAAAAATCTAAAAAAATAAATAGAAAAATATTATGGAGCTAATCATATACCTAATCTTTACTTATCTAATTCTTCCTATTGGAATAATAATAGCAGTATTTTTCATTTTAAAAAAAATATTCGGAATTAAGGTTGTAAAAATTATTTTTATAGTGTTTTCAGTATTTTCATTAATTACTGGTATGTATATATCTGAAAAAATGAGAATCATATCTTCTCATAAAAGTCCTAATAATAAATATGAATTAGTTATTAAACGAATAGAATTAATATCAAGTTTTATTCCTGCAATGCCGGGTCAAGGAGGAATTGGAGATATATCAGTTATTGCTGTTTTAGAGCATAAAGGAAAAGAAATTCAAAGTAGTGAAGAAAGTTTTCTATATCAAAGTTTAGTGATTAAATGGGATTTAAAACAGAATAAAGTTAATTATACAAGGATAGGCTATTTTAATTTGTTAGAAAATTAAGAATTGAAAAAACTAAAAAACGAATACACAATAAAGGATATATTAATACAGTCTTTGGTAATTAACCCAAAGATGTGTTGTATAAATCGCTAAGTACCAATAATTATGAAAAACATTTTCACACTAATTATAATTCTCGCATTTACGAAATGTGCATTTTCACAAATAGAAAATTGTTCAGAATGTGATTCAAAAAAGTATTCTGAAAAAGATATTAGTTATTTATCTTTATTGGAACTTAGAATACTAAGAAATGAAATTTTTGCAAGACATCAATATGTTTTTAAAGATGATCGATTAATAGATTATTTTCTAATTAATGTGATGCATTTTTTCATTTTAAATATGTTTATTAGATTTTAATTCTAAGGTCTTTTTGAGTAATATTAATAATTTCTTTCTTTTGGTTAATTTTATATAAGCCACCAGCGCCACCAAACCACAAATTTCCTTTTTTATCTTCCTTCATACTCATTATTGAAATAGGAATTTTATAATGTATAAAATTTTATCCATCAAATTTATACACACCATTTTTTGTTGTGCTAATCCATATATGTCCTGAATTATCTTTAGATATATTATAAACATCACCATTATTAAACCCTTTTATTTCTGGAAAAGAAATGATTGTATTGTTGTCTAATCTATTAACGCCACCTTTACCAAATCGTTTTTTTGGATCTGGGTTATCTCTTTCATTTACTCTAGTGCCAAACCAAATATTGCCTTCTTTGTCTTCTGTTATTTCTGTAATATTATTTGAGTGCAAACCTTCTTTTGTTGTATAGTGAGTAAATACGCCGTTATTATACTTACAAGCACCATAACCATCTCTACCGATCCAAATATTACCTTTAGAATCTTCCATTATTTCAGTTATCCAACCTTTTGTATCTTCATTAATTTTAGTTTCAATACTAGGGTTTGGAATTTGAAAGGTTGTAAACTTTTCTCCATCAAACTGACATAATCCATTCCAAGTTCCGACCCAAAATAAACCTTTGCTGTCTATAAATATAGTACTAATCATATTATCACAAAGACCTTCATCTTCGGTAAACAGTTCAAAAGTTTTACCATCATATTTTGATAAACCTACATCTGAACCAAACCACATATTCCCTTTTTTGTCTTCTACAAGTCCAGCAATTCTATTTGATGGCAAACCATCTTTAGTAGTTAAATATTTAAGTGTTTTACCATCATATTTTGCCACTCCTTTTGCAAGGGTTCCGAACCAAAGATTTTCTTTTGAATCTTCAAAAACTTTAACAACATATTACCCAATTTGAGAATCCATATTTTTCTCAACTAGGTTTGTTTCTTTGGATGAATTCACTTTTTTTTCTTGTGAGTTACAAGAAATTATTAAGGTCGTTAATAATATTAGAGATAGATTTTTTATAATGAATGTTTTTAACATTTAGGCGATGATATTTCATACTTTCCGTCTTTAAAAGATATTAAAAAAGGATGTTCTTCTAAAGTGCAACGTGGTTCTATAGTAAATCTAACTCTTCCGAATACTTCAAAATTCTGTAACGCTTTTATGTTTAACTCTTGTCTATATGTCGTGTTTATATGAATCCAATTTACAGGATGTCCTGCATTGTTAAATGTTTCTTCTGAACGTGGCGTTTCTATAATTTCACTTTCAAAATCAATGTCTTTATAACTACCTAAATCCATATAAAATTTACCAGTAAAATCTAATTTTGCAAACGGTGAAATGTAATGCGCGTCCTTTTTTAATTCTATGGCTATTACCAAAATTGGGTTTTCTTTATTTTTTTCTTCTATATTAAAATGAAGTTTGTAATATTCATCATTAATTATAAATCCGTTATCTACTATTGTTTTTTCAGTTTTATTGGTTTCCGTTTGTTTTTGGATTGAATAAAAGGAAAGGCAAATAAATGCTACTATTATTAGTGTTAACTTTCTCATTTTCTTTTAGTTTAAAGATTTATAATATTTCTGTAAAAGTAAAACTACCTACGAGATACTTTATAAATATAATGTAAAAAAAGTGTAAAAAGATGTGAAATTTTATAAAATCGAATGTAAAATTGTTTAATTTTTATAGTTTTACCGATAATGTAAAATATTTCTAAATAAATGAAATTTAAAAACATCTTTTTATTAGTATTCACTTTTGTAGTCATTTTATTTACGTTTGTAAATTGTAATGTAAAAAGTGAAAACAATTTTAAAACAGAAGAAATAAAAGTGGTTTTAAGAGCAGTTGGTCATGATTTGTTATTACAAAATAAAGACAGTACATCTTTGGTATTGCCAATTGTAAAGTTAGATGAAAACAACTATGAATTATCGTTTCAAAAACAATTAGAAATTAATCCAGATGATTTATTAAAAAATATCTTCAAAAATTTTAAAAACACCAATTTACCACGTAATTATATTGTTGAAGTTAAAAACTGTTTAACAAGTGAAGTTATGTACAGTTATCAAATAAAAACAGCGAAAGAGAAAAACATCATTCCGTGTAGAGGCAGAAATTTACCTTTAGACTGTTATGTTATTCAAGTTATTTTTGAAAAAAGTATTAAAAAGAATAATCTTATTTTATGGTTTTTACCAATTATTCTTGTTGGTTTTTTATTATCCCGTAAAAGAAAAAAATTAAGTGCTATTTCTAAAAACACAGATTATATTTCTATAGGAAAATATAATTTTTACGAAACTCAAAATAAAATGATTGTAAAAAATATTACAATAAACCTAACAAAAAAAGAATGCGAATTGATTGCTATTTTGAGTAAAAACAAAAACAACGTTGTAAAACGAGAATTATTAGTAAAACAAATTTGGGAAGATAATGGTGTTATTGTTGGTAGAAGCCTTGATGCTTTTATTTCTAAACTTAGAAAAAAACTGGAACATGATGACAATGTAAACATTGTTAATGTTCATGGTGTTGGTTATAAATTGGAGGTTTAGTTAATGTGATTATTTGACTTTATCATTTATTTTTACTACCTTTACTAAACCAAACAGTCGATAAATTCAATTAAAACTGAAATTATTTTTGTGTTACCTGCAAGGTAAAGAAAGAGAACAGAATGATAGATAAAGATTTTTCACAATGGATAAAATGGGAAGATAGAAATTCTTTAAACGGAATTAAATATCCTGGAATTTATTGTATTGCAATTTCAGAAACAGATTTATCAAATCAAGATTTTGAATGGATTTCTAGAATTACTTATGTTGGAATGACAAATTCAATAGCGGGATTGAGAGGTCGTTTAAAACAATTTGATAATACAATCATTGGGAAAAGAGGACACGGTGGTGCTGATAGATTTAGGTTTAAATATGAAAATTATCAAGACCTTGTAGATAAACTTTACGTTTCAGTTTGTTCATTTGAATGTAATGTAAAATCTAATGACCCGAAAGGTTTAAGAATAATGGGAAACGTAGCAAAATTTGAATATGATTGTTTCGCAGAATATGTTGAAAGATTTGGGGATTTGCCAGAGTTTAACAATAAATCAAAATCACCAAAATATAGTTTGACACATCAATAATCAGGTGTTAATGAAAAAATGAAAACGGAAATATTTAAGCATATAGATAACATTATTGAAAAAATAAATAATTATAAAATTGAACCAATTTTTTCAAATGAAATACAATTAAGAAATAATCGGAAAGTTTCTGACAACTTAACTGAAAATGAAATAATTGAAATATTTACAATACTGATTGCATATAGTCAAAATGCAAATTCAAAACTTGTTGAACAGATTATAAACACAGGAATATTTAACAAAATATTTGCAGATTTTGACATTAATAAAATAGTTAAAATGAACCCTTGTGATTTAGCAGATGAATACTGGAATAAAATTGGTGGAATAAGGCAACAAGCAAAACTATTTCATATTGTTAGTTTAGCGAGAAAGATAAAGAAAATAGGTTCTTTCAATAAATTACTTACTGAAACGGAAATACCAAAAATAATTAAAACAGAAAAGAATATTGATAATTTTTGGAAAGGATTTAAAAAACTGAAAAAAATAATGGAAGTAAATAAAGTTCCCTTTTTTCGTTCAACAACTTCGTTATTACACTTTTTACTTGAAACAGGTTACGATTGTGTAAAACCTGATTTGATAATTATGAAAGTTGCAAAAAAGATTGGAATTGTAGAAATAGAAAAAGGAGATAAAAATCTAATACTAACAGTACGGACAATTCAAGAGTATTCGATTGGTAGAAAAATAAGACCTTCGATTATTGACTTATATTTCTTAATTGACGAAGGGCAATTTGGAGCAAAAAAGTTTGTAATAGATGAATTTTATAATTGAATTGAATAAAGCCCAGCAGGTAGCAATGTATAAAAATAATAGCCGAAATTGTAGTAAATATGAACATTTCAGTCCTCATTAGCATTAGTAGTAAATTGAAAAACCCTGTTTCCGAAATCGGCCACTATTCTTGTACTAAATGTTTAATTTAATAATGTATAGATAATACAGAATAATTACGCCTAAAAAGTAAAAAACTAATTTTTTATTTAAGGACATTAAGCAATATCCTCTTTCTCTACAGACAAAACATCTTTCACTTTAAAATAACCACGACCATAGTTTCTTCTAATATCTTCGCCTAGTTTTCTAGCAACTTGGTTGGTTAATCTAATAACTAATTCTTCCTCTTTATTGGCAAAAGATAAATCATGACCTTTATGTGTTACTTTTCTGCCTTTGGTAGATTTATTTTGTTTTCGTTTTAGGTAATTATGTTCATCGTATAATTCGTGAAAACAATGAATAATTTCGTGTGCAAGTAAAGAAATCGGACTATTATAACCCACATTTTTACTAGTAAATCGTTTTTTATAATCTTTTCTAAACGAAATGCCGTGCGTATCATAAAAAGAAATCACATTATTATTTGGGTTATATTGATTTTTATCGCCCTGTTTTATGTAAATAGGTTCTTCTGTATCATCGACTAAAATATCAATAATACCAATTTAATTTTGATATGCCGTATATATTTTATATATTTGGGCATGA
>CAYQTF010000150.1:0-6462 GCA_964420345.1 uncultured Flavobacteriaceae bacterium | reverse complement strand
GGGATTCACTAAACAATTAATATGCTTTACGAATTTCACTTGTCAGACTTTCAGTCTGCACTCTAAACCTATGAACTTCCAGTCCATAGTGGTTTAGTTTAACCAAGTACATCTATTATTAAAACAATCTTACAATTATTTTCTTAATTAAGGTCAAAAAAAATCTCTAAAAACAAGTTTTTAGAGATTTAAATTTATTATTTAATAACGTGATTTATATTTTATTTTGCAATCACAATCTTTTTAATCATAAAATTTTGTGTTGAAGTTTCTACTATTCTCATAAAATAAATACCATCATTATAATTATTAATAGTTAAAGTATTTGAATTACTTAACAAACTTCCTTTATTAATAGTTTGACCTAAAATGTTTGAAATTGAATAAGTGAAATCTCCAGATAAATTTCTTAAATTAATATTTAACAAACCTGTTGTTGGGTTTGGAAAAATTGAAATGTTTTCAGTTAAATAATTAGAAACACCAAGAGTTGTTACTATTGAAATTTCTGTTTCTTCTGAATCACTAAATTCACCACCTAAAAATATTACATTACCATCATCATCAGTTAACTCATACGAACCATTACCAAAACCACAACAAATACCATCACCAAAAGCATCATTAATTATAAAAGTATAACATTCATTAGGGTCAACATCAAAATCATAAAAGAAGTGTGTTTCATCATCTACATCTTCTTGATAAGGGCCAAAACTAGCAATTACAGTACCTGAAGAATCTAAAAATTCCCAAGAAGTTTCTTGTGCCCATAAATCTGTTAACAAATCTAAATGAACTTGAGTTGTTATATAACCATCTATTGTGATTTCACTAGTTGCTGTGTCGTTAGTATCATTATCATCAGTACTACCATTTGGGTTAGAAACAGAAGCATTTATAGTTAAAGATCCTCCTGTTATTGTCATTGTTCCTAATGGATAATCTTGTGTTTCATTTTGATCTAAAGAACCACTAAAATCAATTGTAGTATCCGCACCACCATTATTCCAAGTTATTGTAGCGCTTGTAAGCGTTGTTGAACCTGCATTTCTAAGAGTGATAACAGGTGATACTTGATTCACACCACAATCAATATCTGGAATATTAACAGAAATCCCTGCATCTAAGTTAAATGTTTCTAAAGGAGGAAAACTTTCTAAAACACTTACACCTGAATTAGTTGGATCTAACCATGGTTGTAATTGATTTGTATTACCAGCAATAGCATCCCAAGAAAGACCAAAACGGCCATAATAATCAAGAGTACCATTATCATTAGTACCCGAACAAGCAGCAGCACCACCAAAAAGTTGCCCAATTATTTTACCTTGATCGTCAAATAATGGCGAACCAGATGAACCAGGTTCTGTAACACCTAATTCCCAACCGCCACCAGCAGTTGTAATTTCCCAAGTTTGAGCACCTGCATTTGGTCGTTTTATAACACCTGTATTATCTCTACAAATTTTCATAATATCTCCAGAAGGATGATGAATACCAACTACAAAATCAGGGTTAATATCAGAATTATCCCAACCAGCCCATGTAATATCCCATCCACTTGGAATGCTAGGATTTATTTCTACTAATGCAAAATCTGTATTTGCATTTCTTGCTCTTAAAGTTGCACCACTTAATGTAAAATTAGTTGGGCCGTTAGTACTATTTGTAGTAGCCGCACAAACAGGATTAGGACTTATCCAACCAAATCTAAACGCCCAATTAGCGGGGTTACTAAAACAATGGTTTGCAGTTAAAAAATAACCTTTTTGATCATTTGCAGTATTATTTACTAAAGCACCTGTACAAAAACCAGAACCACCAGAAAGTAATATTCCAACCGATTTTTTATTATTATCTTTATGATCTTCCCAATCTGCTCCAATAGGGCAATCTACATCATGATTACAATCACCTGAATCATTTAAAGCTTTTGCATCTTTATAAGTTTGTGCGTTTCTATATGAATGTGTGATACTACCTATATGTAATTTACCTTGATTTGCAACATTTGCTGGTTCAAAATATTCTATCCATAAGTTAGCGCCTTTTACCAACCAAGTACCTAAACTTTGACTTTCTTGATTTTGTGATGCGGTATATGCACCTAACAAATCTGAACGATCATCATTATATAAATATACTTTCGCTCCTTCTGGCATATAAAATTGATCGAAAATTATATTTAAAGCTAATGCGTCTTTAGAAGTAAAATTGATTCGCCAAATACGATCTCCGTTTTCTAATGTATTCCATTGTCCGTCTTCAAAACCATAATTAACATCAAATTTATTACCAAAACGCCAAGGCATTGGTAATTTGTCATTTATTAAATCCTCATTTTGTAATGCTTTTAAATCAAAAGATGGTAATTTAATAGTATTAATAGATTTTTGAATATTTTCTTGTTTCCAACTTTTAGGAGTTCCTTCATTGGTTACTTGTGCAATTATATTAGAACTAATTAATAGTACTAATAATAGAGTTAATTTTTTAATCATTATTATTTGTTTTTAAAGGTTAAAAAGCAAATATAATAAAAAAGTTCTATTTGTTAAGAAAATTAACAGTCTAAAAAATATCACTTTGATCCTATAGCAAACAAAACACTACTTAATCAACCTCTTTAATTATAAATGGTGGTTTACTTAATAAATTAATTGTTTCATGTATTTTATCATAAAATAATTGCATTATTTTATGCGGTGTAAATAAGTATTTTTTTTTCTTCTCTTTGTTCCAAATTTGTAATACTTGCTTATTTAAAAATGAACCTTCTTTAAATGAACCTTTACTAAATACTTCTTCAACATGCAAAGAAATACAAAATGAACTCATAGGTATGCTTTTATTAGAAATACTTGTTAGTAAAGTGTGTGTAAACACATTTTCGCCTTTAGCAAAAACATTATGTAATGGTCCTAAATCTAATTTTTTAATTCTTTTAGGGTGAATTTTATCTAATTTTTTATCGATTAAATAAGCAATAGTATCTAAATCAATACTTCTGTCCGCTGCAATTTTTAGAACTTCATAAATTTTAGATTTATAATCTTCTATATTTCTACCATCATAATTAAAATACATAAAACAAATAAAAGGTCTATTATATGTAATGTCATAAAAACTCCAACTTATTAAATATTCAGATTTATATTTATCTGTTTTGATAATTTTACCTTGCACAAAACGCTTAAAAATATATCTATTATCTATTGTGGAATAATAAATAATAGATGCTGCTTGATGTAGTTTTGTTTTATTTATATTTTCTTTATGTTTAAACAGCGTTTCTAAAAAATCTGATTTTAAAGTTTCTACTTTTGGTAATTTTCCTAAGAATTCGTATTTTAAAGATAAATCGTTTACTAGATAACGAAATTCCATATAATTAGGAAAACCAGATTCTGTTAAATCTATTTTCATTTTTTCCTCATCGTTAAATAAGTATTTTACACGTAATGCTTCAATAGAGTAAATTAACAGTTCGGTATATTGTTTAATAAATATGGTTTCTTTTTCGTTGCAAATATTGCTATTTAGTAAACTTTCAATTAATTCTTCAAAAGCATGCTTAACTATCTTAAAATAAAAAGAATATTGTTCTTTAGTATTTAAAATAGCACTATCTAAAGGTGTTACTATATAATTATCTATCGACATTTTGGTTTTGATATTTTGTATTAGTTAAGGTATAATATTTTAACTAATTAATAGTATCTTTTTTCTTTTTTTTCTTTTTACCAAAAATACCATTTAGAATATTATTTGCAGCATCGTTTATAATTCCTCCTGAATTTGGTTTACTTGTACTATCTTTTGGTTTTAATATGCCTACACCTTGTAAAACATCATTAATAACATCATTATTGCCAATCACGTCTTCAATAATATCATTTACTTGCTCGCTTGCTTGATTTACGAGTTGTTCTTTTTGATATTTTGCAACTTTTATTGCTAAATCAGTCATTGCTTGTTTAAAATTAACATTAATAGTTGGTTTTAATACAGAACCGCTAATAAGCGCTGTTAATGGAATTTTAATAGTGTCTTTATTTACATTAGTTAATTTTGATAATAAATTTACTGCTTCATTACCTAAATGTTTTGCTGGCAAATCCATTTTTATATTATATTGTAATGATTTGTCAAAACCATGATTGCCTGAAACGGTCATAATTATATCCTTATGTTTTATATCGAAAGGTTTTACAGAGACTCTACCATTTTGAAATGTTAATGCTGTTTTTAAATTATCTAAGTTTAATTTTTTTAAATCAATAAAACTTAAATTAGAAGAAAGCGCTTGAAATAACGGATTGCCATCATCTTTTATTTCATCTACAAATAATTGCGCTAAAGCATTGCCATTAATAGTACTTATATTAGGAGAAAAATCATTATTTAAACTTCCTTTAATTTTAAATGCAGTATCGTATTTTCCTTTTAATGATTTTGCAATAGGTATTATTTTCTGAAAAGTTTCCATTTTAGTAAATGATTTTACAATATCAAAATCGTTAACCATTAGGTCTAAATCAAATGTTGCTGGTGTTATTTTTGTATCTACAATTCCGTTAAGAGAAATATCACCATCTAGCATTTTTGCTGTTGTATTTGTTAGTATTGCTTTTTGATTTTTCAGTTGCATAGTAGTCACAACATTGTTTAAAATTAAATCATCATAAACAACTTTTTTTGCATTTATAGTAGTTTTAATATCTAAATAATCTGGAATTTTTAAAGATTCTATATCTGTTTTGGTCTTATTAGAATTTTTGTTTGATTCTTCGCTATTTTCATCTACTAAAAAATCACTTATTACGAAGTTGTTAGAAGTTATGTTAAACCTACCTTTTAAATTTTTATCATTAAATAAAAAGGAATATAAATTATCTAAAGTACCAGATGCTTTAAAATCACTCTTACCTGTTTTTGCATTAAAGTCGGTAAGTGAAATGTTGTTGGTGTTAAATTTTATAGACGCACTTTTAATAAAAATTGTATTTGAATTATTAGTATCAGTATAAGAGAAGTCTTTTAAATTGGCATTTCCGCTGGTTTTAATTTTATCAAAATCATTATTTTTAATAGATTTTTGATCTGCTTTTGTAGTAAAATCCGCTTGAAGAACACCTGTTATTTCTTTGTTAAATTTTATAGGATATGCTTGTTTTAAATTATCTAAATTAAGCGTTCCTTTAAAAGAAGTATCAAAAGTAGGGTTTGTTGTTAAATTAGTAATCGTTCCGTTAGTTTCGAAAATATCTTTATCAATAGTAAATTGTAAGTTTTTAATAGCTAAACCTACATTATTTTTTACACTATTATTTACAATTGCTGCATCTAAATTAATATCGGTTACTTCTTTGGTTAAATCAGGATATTTAAAACTAGCATTATTCGTTTTTATTTTAATAGCATATTTAGGTGTAAAAGCATCTGAACTTTTGCCTTTAACATAACCAGAAACAGATGCAATGCCAGTTGCAGTAACACCTTTAAAACTATTAGAATACGCATTAGGTATTAAAGATAAAACACTTTTAAAATTTGCATTTGGTGCATTAAATTTAATATCGGTATCGATATCATTTTCATTTAATTTTACGAAACCATCAAAATTTAATGTTAAATCATTAATTATTAAACTATTTTCTTTAAAAGTATATTTATTTTGATTGAAATCCATTTCTAATATAGCATCTAAATTTATGGTTGCTTTATTGAAATATGCAACTTCTCCTAGTTTAAATGTAAACGATTCTACGGATGTTTTTGTGTTTAAGTCTGTTGTAGAAGCGGTAAAATCACCATTTCCATTATGGTTTACGTTTTTTAATTTTAAATAGGTATTACTTGTTTTATCCTTAAATATAATAGTACTATTTATTAAATTGTATTTGCTAATTTCAAAAGTTAGGTTATCTGAAGTGTTTTTATTATTAGATGAATTATCTACTTTATTAATAACGTTCTTTTTAATATCATAATTTGCTTTTCCGTCTTTGTTGACTAATAAATTTAAATCTAACTGATTAAATGTCAGACGCTTTATCGATATTTTTTCAGCATTTTTTTTAAAAGCATCTACTATATTAATATCTAAAAATACGTTACTTGCATAAACTAAAGTATCGGTTTCAAAAATATTTTCCGTTTTTATATGTAAATCATTAATTGTTAATGTGGCGCTAGGGAAATGTTTTATCAAACTTAAATTAATTGCAGAATAGGTAATGTTAATATTATAGTCGTTATTAACTCTTTCTATGGTTTTCTTAATAATAGTGTCTTTTAATAAGAAAGGTAATGCCATTAATAGTATGATAAATAGCACAATAAATATTATAATCCTTTTAAATAACTTCTTTTTTTTCATAATAATATAATTAATTTTAGCAATGCAAAAATACTACCAATTAGTTAATTATTAATTAAAATGTTGTTAAGATTTTT
>CAYQTF010000149.1:0-6484 GCA_964420345.1 uncultured Flavobacteriaceae bacterium | reverse complement strand
TTAAGTCTTTTACAAAACCTAATTTTGCGAAAATTTGTGTGCCAAATAATAATCCCCAACCTGAAATTTGTAGTATCCAAAACCAAGTATTTTGTTTAATTTTCATTTTTGAAATTTTGCTTGATTGCTTTTTCGGTTTTAATGTATAGAACTATCACTGCAATAATTATACAAAGAACACTTATAAAAACTCCTTTTCCTACGCTTATTTCAAATAACAACCCAAATACGGCTAATAATAGCAAACCTAAACCGCAAAAAATCATTAATTTACCTGAATAAACTTGTGCAAAATCCCAGTGTTCTTTGTTTTTCATGGAAGATTTTGTTCTGTAACCATATAAGTAATTAACTTCTTTAGGCGGAAATTTAAGTGTTAAATATCCTGCAATTATAAAAACAGAACCTACTAATAAAGGCATAAAAAATAATGAATTTTGAAAGTCCATATTATTCGTTTTTTAAAATCTTTATTATTTCGTCTGCTTCATCTGTACCGACTAAAAATGTCTTGTTGTTTTTGGTTTTGAAATAAATTGCATCGCCAATTTTGACATTCCATAACCAACCTTTTGATGTCAAACGTATTCCGATACCTGTTAATAACGAAAAATTTACTTTTTCTAATGTTGAAAAATCTATATCTTTAATAGCAACTTTTCGCTTTAAAAATCCGACACCTAATAATGCGGTAATTGTTTCCTCTTTTATGGTGATAGTAAGTTTGTAAAACAATAGAATACAGGCAGTTAATACGCTTACCATCAAATATAAAAACAATTCACTTATGTTTTCGGATAGATAATAAATTGCAATAACTACTATTAATGCAGCAAATAAAATGCTAATTATAAAACCTTTTTGTGTTTTTTTATATTGTGTCATAAGAATCTGTTTTTTATTCACGCTATGACTTTAAGTCTAAGTGAATGGTAGTTTATTTATTAAAATCTTTTATTAATCCAATTTACTATTATTTTCATAACATCTTCATTAAATGTTTCTTCTATTTTTGCGTATTCATCTAAAGCACCTGTTTTGCATTTTTGAAATAAATGGTTTAAACCTTCTAATTCTTTTATGGTTACATCTTTATTGTTTTTTAATGCACTTTTTATTCCGTTAAGGTTCAATTTTGGTAAAACTTGAAAGTCTTTTGAACCATTTAATGCTAAAACAGGGCAAGTTGTTTTTTCTAAAAATTGTTTTGGATCTGTTTTTATAAAATAAATGCGCCAATTATTATATGCATTAACCATCATATTTACCATAGCATCAGTAATATAATTGGTGTATATTTCGGTGTTATTTTTTCTGAAATCTGCAAAAAATGTTTTCATTTTTTTAGTAACTTCTTTGCTATTACTACTTGAATTAATAATATCATGCATTTTTTTACCCAAACGTTCATTATAATCTAAAACGTCTTTTGCAACACCTTTTAATTCATTTGCTCTTCTTTCTTGGGTTCTTAAAATTAATCCGCCATTAACTCCAGTTCCTGCAAGTAATACAATAAATGCTACGTCTTTATTTTTAGATGCTACCATTGGTGCGATAAAACCGCCTTCGCTATGACCAATCAATCCAATTTTATTGGTGTTTATATCTTTTCTTGTTTTTAAATAAGAAATTGCCGCCTCTACATCTAAAGTAAAATCTGCTGAAGTTTTTCCTTTTTGAGTTCCTTCGGAATCTGCAACACCACGATCGTCATATCTTAAAACTGCAATACCGTTATTAGTTAAATAATCGGCTAATACCAAAAATGGTTTATGACCTAAAATTTCTGAATTTCTATTTTGTGGGCCAGAACCTGTTATTAAAATAGCAACTGCAGGTTTTTTTACGTTTTTAGGTAAGGTTAAAGTACCTGCTAATTTTATATTATTCGCTTTTTTGTTTACAAATGTAATTTCTTCTGAAATATAATTATATGGTTTTTTAGGTTCTTGTGGTTTTGCCTTAGGTTTTTCGGAAACTATTGGTGTTTTCGATAAAGTTAATGGTATTGCCATTCCGTTTTGATTAAAAATTCCATCAATTTTATCTTTTTTTAATTCGCCTATAAAACTAACGCCTTGTAAATTTACTTCTAAAGTATTATTAGTAACGTTAGTGCTTGTTGTCGGAATTCCCATTGCTCCTTGATCTGGCGAATCCATAGTTGTTGTATAAATGCCATCTTTTTCAGAAACATGAAAATTTATTTTTAATTTTGTGCCTTGTATATCTAATTGCCCGTACCAATCGCCTGTTATTGCTGTATTTTGAGAACAAGCAGTGGTTACAAATACTAATAAGCTAATGATTAATGCAGTTATTAAACGTGTCATATCTATTTAGGTTTTAAATTATAATTCAAAGATATGGTAATATTAAAATTGTTTTTTAAAAAATATGATGAACGGTTTTTATATAATGATGAACGGTTTTATTGTTAGAAATTAGAAGTTTTAAAGGTCTTTAATTCTCCATTTTTATCTACATAAATTAAAAGAACTTTTAATTCTTTATGTTTTTTTAAAAACTCTTTACTTTTTTCTAGACCTAAAGCCATTAATGTCGTTGCATAAGCATCAACATCTGCACAGTCTAAAGAGGCAATAACCGATGCACTTAATAAATTACTTTTACTTGGGTAACCAGTTTTTGTGTTTAAAATATGTGCGTAGCGATTTCCGTTTTCATCAATTTTATATTTTCTGTAAGTTCCGGAAGTTGCCATAGATTCATTCTCTAAACTTACTACTTTATTACCCGATTGTGTGCCATCAAAATTCGGATTTTCAATCTGAACCGTCCAGTTTTTACCTTTAGAGTTTTTTCCTCTTACTCTTAATTCGCCACCAATTTCAATCATATAATTTGTAATATTTTTCTTTTCAAAAAACCTACCAATAATATCTATTCCGTATCCTTTTGCGATTGCATTAAAATCTAAATATGTTTTTAGATTTTCTTTAATAACCTTATCTGAAATGATTTTTACTTTATCAAAACCTACTTGTTGCATTAAATTTTGAATAGTGACCGAATCTAAGTTTTTCAATTTTTTTTCAGGACCAAAATCCCAAGCATTCACTAAAACACCTATTGTTGGGTCAAAAACACCGTTGGTTTCCTTAAAAATTCTCTTCGATTTATTGAAAACTTCTTTAAATTTTTCATCTACAATAATTGTAGTATCCCCTTTATTGATTTTAGTAATGTCTGAGTCTTTACTATAAGTAGAAAGTGACTTATTAACTGAATTTACTAAACTATCTACAATAAAACTCCAATTTTTATTGGAAGTATCCTTTAATTTAATATGATATGTAGTGCCAAAGGCATTTCCTGTAATGGCTATATAATTCTTTTTTTTACATGAAATAAAAGAAAGAATTATTAAGGTTAAAATAAAATTTTTCATAGGTAAATGATTATTTATTTTAATGCTAAAATATTAAATAATTGTTAAAGCACACTAAAAAGAAACATAGTTAGTTATTATATCAAGCAATTATATTAAATTTGCTGTTAAATCCATCAAAATTATATTTATTATGAAAAAATTACTCGTATTAATAATATTAATTACTTTGAGTTCATGTGTTTCTAAAAAAGAATTTACCGACTTACAATCTAGGTATGATACTCGAAATCAAGAATTAGTTAACGTAAAAGCAAATTTACAGAAATGTTTAATCGACAAACAAAATTGTTTGTTAGATAAAACAGGCAGCTCAAGTAGAGTAGATTCTCTAAATGATCAAATTGCATTATTAAATAGACAAATATCAAGATTAGAAAAACAAAACGAAAATTCAGTACAACAGATTGATAACTTAACCGTATTAACACAATCGGGTTCTGATAACATGAAAGAAATCGTTGCGCAATTAAGTGCAAAAGATAAATACATAAACGGAATTAGAGATGCAATGACTAGAAAAGATTCATTGAATTTAGCCATCAAATTTCAGTTAACAAAACAATTAGCCAATGGTATTCAAGATGAAGACATTATAGTTGATGTAGAAAAAACGGTTGTTTACATCTCTTTATCAGATAAATTATTGTTTAATAGTGGCGGTTCAGTTGTATCAGCAAGAGCAAAAGAAATTTTAGGTAAAGTAGCAACGGTAATTTCAAATAGACCAGATATGGAAGTTATGGTTGAAGGTCACACAGATAATGTTGGTATAAATACTTCTTGTATGAAAGATAATTGGGATTTATCTACCAAAAGAGCGACCGCTGTTTTACGTGTTTTACAAAACGATTATAATATTGACCCTAAACGTTTAGTTGCTTCAGGTAGAAGTGAATACTTACCATTAGAATCTAATGATACAGCAACAGGTAGAGCAAGAAACAGAAGAACAAGAATAATTATTCTACCTAAATTAGATCAATTTTTTGATATTTTAGAAGAAAAGACAGAATAACTACAAACATCTTAATGGAGTAAATTTTACAAAACCTCAAATTAAATAAATTTGAGGTTTTGTTATCTTATTAACTTTCACTACTTTTGCAATCGCAAAAAAATGAAGTGCAGAACTTATTTCAGCATTTTTAAATTTTAAATTAAAATTAACTAAATAAAATATAATTATGGAATCAATGATGATTTATATGCCAATAGTAGCAGCCTTAATAGGTTTAGTTTACATGTGGATAAAAAAGTCTTGGGTAATGAAACAAGACGCAGGTGATGGTAAAATGAAAGAAATTTCTGATCACATTTACGAAGGTGCAATCGCATTCTTAAAAGCAGAATACAGACTTTTAGCAATATTTGTATTTGTAGTAAGTGTTTTACTACTTATAGTTTCAACAGTTGTACCATCTACACATTGGCTTATTGTAATTGCATTTATCTTTGGCGCAATTTTTTCTGCTTATGCAGGAAATATGGGTATGAAAATAGCAACTAAAACAAATGTAAGAACAACGCAAGCAGCAAAAACAAGTTTACCTAACGCTTTAAAAGTATCTTTTGGTGGCGGAACTGTAATGGGTTTAGGTGTTGCTGGTTTAGCGGTACTAGGTTTAACAATGTTTTTCATCTTTTTCTATAACTACTTTATGGGCGGAGCAAATGGCACTTTTTCAGTAGATAAAATGACTATCGTTCTAGAAACTTTAGCTGGTTTTTCTTTAGGTGCAGAATCTATCGCTTTATTCGCAAGAGTTGGTGGTGGAATTTATACCAAAGCAGCAGATGTTGGAGCAGATTTAGTTGGTAAAGTTGAAGCAGGAATCCCAGAAGATGACCCAAGAAATCCAGCAACAATTGCAGATAATGTAGGTGATAATGTTGGTGATGTTGCAGGTATGGGAGCAGATTTATTCGGTTCTTATGTAGCAACAGTTTTAGCAGCAATGGTTTTAGGAAACTATATTATTAAAGATATGGGCGGAAGCATTCAAGATGCTTTTGGCGGAATAGGTCCAATTTTATTACCAATGTCAATTGCTGGTGTTGGAATAATTATTTCTTTATTAGGTACAATGCTAGTTGGTATCAAATCTAACGATGCTAAAGAAGCTCAAGTTATGGCAGCATTAAATAAAGGAAATTGGTTTTCAATTGCTTTAGTAGCAGTTTCTTGTTATTTCTTAGTAACTTGGATGTTACCAGAAAGTATGAAAATGCACTTCTTTAGCGAAGGTTTAATCGACATTACTGCAATGCGTGTATTTTACGCAACAATAATCGGTTTAATAGTTGGTGCTGTAATTTCATCGGTAACCGAATATTATACAGGTTTAGGTAAAAAACCAGTTTTAAATATTGTTCAAAAATCAAGTACAGGAGCAGGAACAAACATTATTGCAGGTTTAGCAACTGGTATGATTTCTACATTTCCAACCGTAATTTTATTTGCTGCAGCAATTTGGTCATCTTATGCTTTAGCAGGATTTTATGGTGTTGCAATGGCAGCAAGTGCAATGATGGCAACTACAGCAATGCAATTAGCTATTGATGCTTTTGGACCAATTGCAGATAATGCAGGTGGAATTGCAGAAATGAGTCAACAAGATCCTATCGTTAGAGAACGTACAGATATTTTAGATACGGTTGGTAATACAACTGCTGCAACAGGTAAGGGTTTTGCAATCGCGTCTGCTGCATTAACTTCGTTAGCGCTTTTTGCTGCTTATGTAACATTTACAGGTATCGATGGTATTAACATTTTTAAAGCACCAGTTTTAGCCATGTTATTTATCGGTGGAATGGTGCCAGTAGTGTTCTCTGCACTAGCAATGAATGCTGTAGGAAAAGCTGCTATGGAAATGGTAGAAGAAGTAAGAAGACAATTTAGAGAAATTCCAGGTATTATGGAAGGAACTGGTAAACCAGAATACGATAAATGTGTAGAAATTTCTACAAAAGCATCTTTAAGAGAAATGATGTTACCAGGTTTATTAACAATCGGTTTTCCGTTAGTAATTACATTTTTACCAATGATTTTTGGTATGGATAAAATGA
>CAYQTF010000148.1:0-6496 GCA_964420345.1 uncultured Flavobacteriaceae bacterium | reverse complement strand
AAGCAGACAATATTTATCATAAAGAAATAATATGCACCTAAATGCTTACCTCAAACCTTTTTTATTAAGTAATTTTTTGAACTTAACTCAAGTATTTTGATTTTATAGAAAGTTGTAGTTTACTGGTTTTTGAAGTGCTATTTTTAAATTCTTAAATCTCCAATCAACAATCTCCAATCGTTAATCTTTTTTAGGACTTTTATATTTTAAAAAATTTATTTTAAAAATACTACCCAAATTTTATATGTGATTCTAAATTTATTGGTAATGATAAAACGGTTAATATCTAGAACCCTGCAAGCGTTAATTTTTATATGAATATTAACAAACTAATCAGTAAGTATTTTGAAATCATTTTATTATCTAATTTTATTAGGAGTTTTGGTTTACTTCTTTTTGGTTTTCTGAAGTAATAGATTTAAATTCTTAAATCTCCAATCTCCAATCGTTAATCGTTAATCTTTTTTAGGACTTTTATATTTTAAAAAATTTATTTTAAAAATACTACCCAAATTTTATATGTGATTCTAAATTTATTGGTAATGATAAAACGGTTAATCTAGAACCCTGCAAGCGTTAATTTTTATACAAATATTAACGCTTGCAGGGTTAAAAAGAGCATATCTATTAAGTTAAATTTTCCGATTAATTTAACCCAAATATTTTGATTTTATAATTCTAAAATTCAACTTAAAATTTCATATAAACAAATACCTAAAGCATTCACCACATTCATAGAAGAGTTTTTGCCAAACATTTCAATATGCACACAAACATCTATATTTTGTAAAGTAGTATCCGAAATGCCAAATCGTTCGGCACCAATAAAAAGCGCTATTTTTTGATGTTTGTTAAAGTCATAATTTTTAATATTTTGACTGTTATTTGTTAATTCTAAACCAATTAAAAAATAATTATCATTTTTTAGAGAGTCGAGTAGTGGTTGCATTTCATTAAAATATTGAATACTTAATTCTTTTTCGGTATTTCTAGCAGTACGTATTACTTTTCTGTTAGTTAAATCAGGCGAATCACCTACTAAAAATACTTTCTTTACACCAAATGCTTCTGAAACACGAAAAAGCATTCCTATATTTTCAGGCGTTCTAACATTCTCGGTAATGACAATAATTTCCTTAACTTTTGAATTATTAGTAATTTCAGAATGTATTAGTTGCTTAGTTTTCATTTTGCTTATCGCTTATTATCATTAACAACCAATATAGTATCTAAAGACAATCTTGTTTTAAGCCATTTATTTAATTTAATTTCTTCTATATTTATAATATCTTTAGAAATAGAATCAAACCATTTTACATTAAAAACAACTAATGTATCTACACTAGAAAAATTAGTTGTTATTTTATTTGAAAAAGAAATTTTTTGTAAACCTTCATAATTTATTTTTGCTTCTTCGCTAATTTTTAAAAACGGAATGTTATTACTTAATTTTCTTTTTAAAAAACTAATTTTATGATCTTGATTTTTAATCAGTTCATCTTTATTTCTAATCGAAGCATCTCTGCCTTCAATTATTTTTTGATTGTTTGCAAATTGCTCTCTTAATTCTTGTACTTCATTAATCATTTGTGAATCGTCTTTGCCACTTTGAATTATTAACCGAACATCGCTTAAGCTATATGCATTCTTAAGAAGATTCCATTGTTTTTTATCTTCACTTGTAACTTTACCGAAAACAGTAAGTTCAATGGTTTTGTTTTTAAAATCAATATCATTATCATCTTCATCAATTAAAATAATACCTTTTTCTTTTAAGTTTGTTTTATATGCAATTGCATTAGTTTTAAAATTATTTTTTAAATATAGATTATAAAAAGTATAAATACTTACTCCAAAAACGATAACTGCAATAAATGACGCAAACCGTGCAATTCTTCTTTGTTTTGCCGAATTCATATATTTTACCATCGGAAAACGTAAATACTTTACAATAACAAAGGTTGCTAATGCAATAAATGTAGTGTTAATTAAAAACAAAAACATGGCACCAAAAAAATAGTTTAAGTTGTGTATTGCCAAACCATAGCCAGCGGTACAAAGAGGTGGCATTAAGGCAGTTGCAATTGCAACACCTGCAACTGTATTTGTTTGAGGACTTGGTCTACTAATGGCAACAATTAATGCCAAACCACCAGCAACAGCTATCATAACATCACGCACATCTGGTTGTGTTCTAGCAAATAGTTCAGGAGTTAATTCTTGAAAAAGTGGCAAACTAAAAAAAAGAAAAGAAGTAAATAAACTTAAAACAAGCATTATTACTAAATTCTTTATGGATTTTTTTAACGTTAATATATCGTTAATTCCTATGGAAAGTCCAACACCTAAAATAGGTCCCATTAAAGGCGAGATTAACATGGCACCAATTACAACTGCAGTAGAACTAATGTTTAAACCAATAGAAGCAATTAAAATAGAAAAAACTAATATCCAAGCGGTATGACCTTTTACTGTAATATTGTCTTTTATACTTTGTATGGTTCTATCTTTATCGGTATCATGTCGAATGTCTAGTAATTCTCTAACAAAATTTTTGACACTAGTTATAGAACCTTGAAAATCTTTTTTGACTTCTTGCTTGGTTTGTTCTATTTTCTTTTCTTGCTCTTTTGCTTTTTCTTCCATAATATTTTAATATTAAAAGAGTTGTTAGGTTAAATTTTCTTTAAATTTCCTTTTTACTTCAGCAACTATTTGTTTAATGTCTTGTTCATTTTCTTTAGGGCAAATAAGCAAAACATTATCTTTTTCTACCACAATAAAATTATCTAAACCTTGTATAACTACATGTTTTCCCTTTTCAGTTCTAACCATATTATTTGAAGAATTTCTAAAAATAGTTTCGGCATTAACAACGGCATTATTTGTTTTGTCTTTAGGTAATTTATCGAATAATGAACCCCAAGTACCAAGGTCATTCCACCCAAATTCTACTGGCAAAACATAAACATTTGTTGCTTTTTCCATAATACCAAAATCTATAGAAATACTTTCTGTATTCTTATAATTATCTTCTATAAAATCGTCTTCAAAATCGGTATTCCAAATAGCATTACCGCAACAAAGTATTTTTTCCATTTTTGGAAGGTGTTTTTTATACGATGCTAAAATGTTTTTGGTTGACCATACAAAAATCCCAGCATTCCAAAGGTAATTTCCTTCACTAATAAACTTTTTTGCTTTTTCTAGATTTGGTTTTTCGGTAAAATTTTGGACTTTTTTAATAGTAGTGTTTTGCTGTATAGACGTTTTACAAAACGTCTTTACGGAACTTATTTCTTCATATTTAATATAACCGTAACCTGTATTCGGATTAGAAGGTTGGATTCCTAAAGTCATTAACACATCATTTTCGGCACAATAATCAAAAGAAGTTTTAATATTTTTCAAGAAAGTATCTTCGTCATTAATCCAGTGATCTGATGGCGCTACAACCATAACAGCATCTTTATTTAGGTTATTTATTTTTAATGCAGCATATAAAACACAAGGTGCTGTATTACGCATTAATGGTTCTAATAATAATTGTTTTTCAGTTATTGTTGGTAATTGACCCAAAACCAAATCCTTATAATTTTTATTGGTAGATATGAGTATATTTTCTTGAGGAATTAATTTCGCAAAACGATTAAATGTGCGTTGTAATAAACTTTCGCCAACACCAAGCATGTCATGAAATTGTTTAGGATATTCACTTGTACTCATTGGCCAAAATCTTGAACCGATGCCACCTGCCATTATTACGGCATAATAATTTTTGTTAGTTTTCAAATTTTGTTTAATTGTTTATTTGTGATTGAATTTTATTTTTTTTAACCTTCACTTAACTAATTCCACTTCAGCATTAGGATGAAATAGGTATTCTTTGTTAGTTTTTAGTTCTTTACATTTGTAGCGTACTCTTCTTTTTTCTCCTTTTTCAAAAATACGATTATTATATTTAAATGTACTTTTTGTAGGAATTTCAAATATAAAACTCTTATCCGATTTTTCATCGTATTGTTTTAATGCTAAAGATAGTTTAATATCGGAATCTGTACTTGCTTTAGGGTTGCGAATATAATTAGCAATAATAGGTAAAAGTTCTTTCGGAAAAATAGTTGGTTTTAAAAACGGAAGCAATAAATGTTGGAAGTTTATTTTCCATTCTATGCCATGAGGTTTTACTCTTTTAGATTCTTTAAAGGTTTTTAAATGTGCAATTTCGTGAATTAAAGTAATTAAAAAGCGATATTTATTTAAGTCGTTATTAATTGTTATCTGAAAAGTACCATCTTTTAAAGGTCTAAAATCGCCATGTTTGGTTTTGCGATTTGATTTAATTTTTAAGTGAAAATGGAATCGGTCTAATAATTCATTAACATTAGTTAGTGATGCTTTAGGAACATAATTATGTAATGTTAAATGATTCATATTTTATTTTCTTTCAAAAAAGTAAATTTAGCATTAAAAATCATTTTTAATATCTGCTATAAATGTATTACCATAATAAAGCTTTAGTTTTGGAACCTTTTTATTTGTTATAATTACAAATTGCATATCTGCTCTGAAATTAGGTTTTTGCGATGGACTATAATAAATAACTGAAGTGAATTTATTGCTTTTTGAAGAACCAAAATTCATTGGAATTTCAATTTTAGTATAACCATTAAAAGTAAAGGTGTCAAAACTATCAGATATTGACTCATCATATTTTGGAAGAAATTTATATTGCTTTCCTCTTTTATTAAGAATTTTTCTTTTTAAATAAGTTCTACCAAGATCTCCATGTGTGAAAAGTGAAGGTCCTTTTTTATAACCAAAATATGAAGCAATTCTATACCTAATTTTGTTTTCTTCATCTAACAGACTAAATGAGTTAATATCTACTGGTTGTTTGTAAAGTGCTTTTAAATCACACCTTATCAGAATTCGTACGAATTCCTTATTCTTTTTTTTCTTAAACTTTACATTTGTATGTAAATATGAATTAGATATTTTTTTGGTTTTTTTAAAATTTAATTTAAGACTATCATTGTATGTGATTATCTGACAGTTTACTGCTTGATTGCTAACTAGCAATAATAAAACGATAATTATTAAAATTGTTTTTTTCATAAATTTTTTGTGCTAATTATTAAGATTATTTCAATACTAATCTTCTTGATAACGAGCAACTTCTTTATCATAAAAAGCGGAAGCTTCATCTATTAATTCTGCTGTCATTAAAGTTAATTCTTCTTGATCGGAAACGGTAATATCTTCTAAAAATTCGATTTCATCATCAATTAAGTTTATTATAAATCGGGGATATTCTGTATGTACTACAAAATTATCATCTGGATTGTCAGTATTGTCTGCGGTTAAAAATTTTGGTAAGTTCATTTTGTTTGGGTTAAAGGTTTTGGGTTAAGGGGTCAAAGGATTTATCTCTTTTCTTATTTCTCTTCTCTTTTTTCTAAATGATTAAATTCAATATTTCTGTATGCATATTTTCGCCAACATTATTTCCGTAAAGGTTTTTAGAAAAAGTAGCTTTGCTATTTTGATAGTCTTTAAATGCGTTTATCATTTTTGTTTTGTCTGACCCAATTATTGTTGCAAATCCGTTTTTTACGAGTTCAACCCATTCGGTTTCTTCTCTTGCAATAATACAATGTTTTTTATTGAAAAAAGCTTCTTTTTGTAAACCGCCAGAATCTGAAACTACCAAGTTACAATTCTTTAATAATTCTAACATGTCAAAATAACCAACTGGTTCAATCAATGTTATCTTTGGGTTCATATTATGCTTTTTTAATATATTTTTTGTTCTAGGATGCAATGGTAAAATCACTTCTTTTGTTTTTGAAATTTCTTCTAAACCTTCAAATATATTTTTTAACTTATTAATATCGTCTGTATTTTCTTGACGATGAATTGTTGCTAAAACAAATTCGTTCTTTTTTAAATTCAGTTTTTTATAATAAATTGCTTTTTCTTCGGATGTTTTGCCATAATAAATTACTGCATCTTTCATGATATCGCCAGATTTTACAATTTTAATTGGTAGGTTTTTATAACCTTCGTTTTCTAAATTTTCTATGGCAGTATCGGTTGGGCAAAGTAATAAATCTGAAATTCTGTCAGTTAGAATACGATTAATTTCTTCGGGCATTTTCATATTAAATGATCGCAAACCCGCTTCTATATGAATTACTTTTATGTCGAGTTTTTTTGCTGCCAAAGCACCAGCAATGGTTGAATTTGTATCACCGAAAACCACCACAGCATTTGGTTTTTCGTCTAATAAAACTTGCTCTATTTTTTCGAGCATTTGTCCTGTCATTGCTCCGTGACCTAAACCGTTTATTGCTAAATTGTATTTTGGTTTTGGTATTTCCATTTCTTTAAAGAAAACTTCGCTCATATTATTGTCGTAATGTTGACCAGTATGTATAATAATTTCTTCAATTTTATTGTGTTCTTTAATCACTCTACTTAATACCGCTGCTTT
>CAYQTF010000147.1:0-6523 GCA_964420345.1 uncultured Flavobacteriaceae bacterium | reverse complement strand
TAGCAAAATACAACTAATATTCTGATATTCAAAGAATTAATTCAAGAGATTGCCTTAAGTTGATATAATTCCGCTAAAGTAATATAAGGTGAAACTTCAAAATCTGTATTAGAGAATGCAAAGTTCATAGCATAGCGCAATTTTCTTTTATCTATATTGTTAATTTTATTTACAACTTCTTGCGCCAAATTTTCATCTTTTGCGATAGCAGCATCAAATTTTTCTTTTATTAAATCTAAGCGTAAATCATTAAATTTTTTAATATTCTCATTAAATTTATTTAATAAATCTTGATTTACAGAACCTGTGATTTTAGATCCATAATTAAAGTGATTTAAATTAGTTTGTATATCAATATTACCTTTATCGCCAAAAAACTGCATCACTTTATCTGTGCCAGATATGGATAATAAATATATTTCTGGACTTGTCACATTATCTTCCAATAAAAATTCACCTTTAGTGTTTAAAATTACTGAGTCCACATTTACAATTAATGTGTCCTTAAATTTTTGAAGGTATAATTTCCCTTCTTTTAAATTACTGATATTTCCTGTCACTTGCATATTCTTTTTTTCTTTTGAACAAGAAAAAATAAACATACTCATAAAAAAAATTAAAAAATATTTGTTCATACTAAATTTAGATTTATGGTATTTATGTGTTTGATAATTAAAAAAACAAATAACTCTTTATTAAAAAGTAAATTATTTACGTTCTAAAATCTCTGTAATTTCAACAGGTTGTGCGCTACCACATCTACTCATTCTACGTTGCATATGGTATTTAATCCAAACAGTTTTATTGTTTTTTCTTAAATCTTTGTTTTCAAATTTAAGTGGTTCTAACAAAATACCTTTGTCCAATTGAATTAAATATTGGCAAACAGCCGATTTTTCTGCATCATAAACTACGGTTGCTTTTGAAAAACCATTTTCAATAAAATTAACCTCTTGTACTTGTTTTTTAGATGCTGTTTCTTCGTTACTCACGTTGTTTGTTTTACAAGAGTTAATACTCAATAATATAAAAAAACTTAATGATAAAAATTTCATAATTGTTTGTTTTTTGTTCGTCAAATGTAATTTAACTTTTGTTATTATCAAAATTAAATCAAAAACTAAGCCGTTTTTTAAAAGTTTGCTCGTAATTGAACTGAACCAACATGAATAACTTTTGATGTTTCTGATTTTCTACCATTATAATTCAAGTTCAAAAATAAATATTTGGTTATTTTTTTTTGCATCAAAACATTCCAAGTAAAATTTCTACCATCTTGCAAACCTTCCAACATATTAAATGCCACAGGCGAATTCTGATTGCCTTCAAAATCATTAGTAATTATATTAAAAGTTGTGTTTAAAGACAGTTTTTTATTTTTAGAATATTGAAAATTAACGCCTATATTATTAGAAGTCAAACTCTCTAAATTACCAATACCATTATTCTTTTCTTGGAAGATATAAAATGCTTCTAGTTTTGTATTTTTATTATGTAAATATGCCAATTTAGTTTCTAAATTATTAGATTCAATTTCAAAATTACGGTTTACAAGTATTTCAAAAATACTTTCGTTTTGTTTATTAATTCCTTTTAAATCTAACAACCAAAACTTAGTAAGTTTATGCTCAAACTGTAATTGATTAGTCTGCACATTATTTTCTTGATTACCAGTTATAAAAACAGTACGATTCTTCACATTAAAAAACGAATACGTAGTTGAATATTTTTGCTTTCCTCTATTAAAAAACAGACTATTCTTAAAATTGAAGTTTAATGCTAATATATTGTCATCAGTTGTCTTAAAAGGGTTTATATTAACTAATTCATCTTCTTGATTTTTTTTACTATCAATTAAAATAGTAGTTTGATTTATAAAATGTGACATGGTTTTTTTATAACCACTTTTATTTGCCCATTGCGAAAAATTAAAATTTATTGCTTGACTAAACCTATTTTTATTGGTTTTAATAAACCGTGTAGAAGGTAATATAACTCTTAAAAAAGTTGCTTGATCTTGAAATTGTGCTATTTCAAATTCTTCTAAATCTTGAATTCCGTTTTCATTATAATCAAGCCAAGTATAAAAACCTTGTCCAGGTTGTACCTCAACATAATTAAAATCTTGTTGTGGCAAAGTACCATTACTGGTTTCGTAAATCGTATTTAGAACCAATAAATTAGCAAACAATTGCTGTCTATAATTTATACGTGTATTTAGTGATTCTTCATCATCAAAATTGGTGTTTTCTACAGTTCTGTAATTTGCATACAAGTCCAAATTGGCATTTTTAGATTGTATTAATTTTGACTTTATAAAATAGGTGTGTGATTTATTTACACGTTCTAAAAAAGCAATTTTTAAACTGTCATTTGTTCTATAATTATAACCTATTTCTGCATGTATTTTTTCTACATTTCCAAAACCTACAAAGGTTTCGTAATCATTAAATCGCTGACTTAAATTTGTTAATTGATTAGTTTGCAAATCGGTACGTTTGTTTTCTTCGGAAATATATTTTCCGCCAAACCATATTTTTTTTAACTGATACTTTATCGTATTATTTGTTCTAAAAAAAGAAGTTTCTTCTAATTCTGATTTACTGTTTAGCATACTAGATTCACTAAAAAAAGAAACCTTTTTAGCATTGTAATCTGCTTTTAAATAATGTTTATTTCCATTAAAACTCTCGCTAAAATCTAAATTACTAAATTGATAATTTATAGCGCCAATACTATCATTTTTATACTGAAAACCTGCATTAAAATTATTTTGATTTCCTAACGGATTTTGTAAATTCCAATCTCGATTAAATTCTACATTTTGAATTCTTTCGATGGTATTAAAATTTTCATGTATGGTTTCGTATGCTAGAAATGTTTCTAATCGCCATGGTTTATCAATTAACAAGTGTTTATAATTTAATTTTCCTGCAAAACCTTGATTATCGGAATCTTCTAAACTAGAAAATAAATTTTTATCATTATTACTCAAAGCAATTTCGGTATGTAGTTTTATTTTTTTATTTGGGTTGAAATCGGTTTGCAAGGTTGTTATTTGTAATTTATTTGGTGCTATTAATTGAAAAATTGGTTCGTAATCTCCTTGATTTATTCCGTTTAACGGAGAAATATATTCGTAAATACGGCCATTTACAGTAGTATTTTGAATAAAATAATTTCCTTGATTTTGACCAACAAAATTAAATCTTACACCAAATAATTCATCATTTTCATCATTCGAAAAAACAAAAAACTCCACGTTATTTACAGTGTTTTTTTTATACTGAATTTTATTTTCAATAAATTCTTCTGCTACGGCACTTTGCGAAACCATTAAATTAATATTGTCACCTGCATTATTTAAAATTTCTAATTGATTGTCGTTTAAATCTTGTTGCAAGGTTTGGTTTTTAGCATCACTTTCGCTATAAACATTTAATTGTACTTTTAGTTTATCCGATATATAATCTGCCGAACTAAAACTTACAAAACGTGTAAAGTTTTGATCGCTAATCTGAAATTCTACTTGAATTCGCATATTTGCCGTAATCGGAAACGTGTTATTAAATACTATTTCTGCAGTATTATAATCTACGGTGTAATCATTATTTTCACCTCTTTTTAATGGTATTCCGTCAACATAAACTGTTTCACTTCCGAAAATTATTAATAAAAAAGATGCATTATCATTAGTAAATTTATATGGTCCTTGATTTGCTTCTTGCCCTATAAAATTAAATATAGTAAATTTACCTCTTACCAATGCAGCAGTTGTAAACAAATCTGTTTTCGATTTTTTATGCTTTAAACTTGTCTCTAAAGATAAACCCAAAACTTCTTTGGTGAAATTCAAATATTTGGTGTCCTTATTTTTAAAAGCAACATTACCAGCAGTCACGCGCCATTTTTTACTATATAATTCTATAAAAACTCTATCGAATTCATCTAAACGTTGTGCATTACCATTGCTTTGTTGTGGCAGATTACTATCCAAAATTTTTGCTCTAATTTTCACATTTTTACTTAAACTTCCGGAGATTTGCAAATCAAAATTAGAATCTAAAACACCATCTTGATTATTACCAACCGTTATACCACGTGAAATAGATCCATTAGTGTCTAAACCTTCAAGCGGATTAAAATAATTCTTCTTTTTTATAATTTGTTTGTGATACAATTTAGATAAATCGGTTGTTTTATCTACAATTAATCGTTCATCGAATGCTTTATATGTTTTGGTTAAAAATTCTGGTAATTTTTGATATTCAATAGTTAATTCTTTGTTTTTAAATAAACTATCTTTTAATATTAACAGAGATTTCGCATAATTAATGCTATATTTTGAAGTGTCTATTTCTTTCTTATTAGCATCAAATAATTTAAAATTAAACGGACTAATACTAACTGAATCAATTTTTAAACTATCTTTTACAACTTTTATTTTTTTAATAACTGAATTGGTATCTTTTTGCGAATGCGCAAAAAAACCAATAATTAAAAAAAATATAAATAGAAATTGTTTCATCTAAAGTATAAACGTAATAAAGTATAAAATAGTTTAGAGCTTGTATTTAAGGTTTCACGCAAAGTCGCAAAGAAAAAATATGCAAAGAACGCAAAGAACATTTTAAGTTATTCAAAAAGTTATATTCCAAAAACATCTTTAGAATTTTGTGTGGTTATTTTTGCTAATTCTTCTATAGATATATTATAAATTGTCGCTAATTTATTCGCAACTTGCAATAAATAACTACTTTCATTACGTTTACCTCTAAAAGGCGTTGGTGCTAAATATGGCGCATCGGTTTCTAAAACTATATGTTTTAATGGTATTTTGTTTAAAAACTGATCTATTTTTCCGTTTTTAAAAGTTACAACGCCACCAATACCTAATTTCATATTATAACTAATGGCTTGTTTTGCTTGTTCTAAATTGCCTGTAAAACAATGAAAAATTCCGAATAATTTTTCATCTTTCATTTCTTCTAAAACTTCAAATATTTCATCAAAAGCATCACGACAATGAATTACAATGGGTAAATTCTTTTCTTTTGCCCAATTTATTTGTATTTTAAATGCTTCTTGCTGTTGCTTTAACAAGGTTTTATCCCAATATAAATCAATACCAATTTCGCCAACTGCATAAAAATTTCTTTTATCTAACCATTTTTTAACATGCGCTAATTCTTCCTTAAAATTTTCTTTTATATGGGTTGGATGCAAACCCATCATTAAAAATACATTTTCAGGAAACTGCTTTTCTAAAGCAAACATACTTTCTGTAGTTTCTGAATCTATAGCAGGTATAAAAAAACGTTTTACACCTAAATCTAATGCTCTTTGCATTACTTCTACTCTATCTTCATTAAATTGACTGGCGTATAAATGTGTATGTGTGTCTGTTAAAATCATCTTTTATTTTAAGCGACAAAAATAGGTCTTTTCATTAATAAAAAAAGAAACTCAAGAAATAAGTATTTATTAATTTTTAGAGAGAAAATTAACTATATAATTTACAATTTCTTCTGGCTTTTCTTCTTGCACAAAATGTTTTGCATCTAAAATATGAATGTCTTTTTCTTTAATTTTTAGATCTTTAATTACACGTTCACTCATTGGTTGCCAACGTAACATCTTATCGTGTTTTCCCCAAATTATCATGGTAGGAATATCAATTTTTTTAATAGTTTCTGAATAATCTGTTAATACATTGCAAGTAGAAGAGAAAAAAGTATACAAAGCACTCGTTTTACCATCTAACAAAGGTTTGCGATAACCTTCAACACCAACTTTAGAAAGATTATTTTTCATTAGTGCATTTCTAAACAAACCATTCATTATCATTTTATTGGTTAATTTACTTCTATATAAACTCAAACCAAGTTTTGTCATTGCGCCTTTTTTCTGACGTATTGGCGGATGAAAACCTTCTTCATAAATAATAGAGTTTAATACAATTAGATTTTCTATTCTATTTGGTGCTTGTTTAAAAACTTCCCAAGTAAAAAGACCACCAACATCGTGTGAAACTTGTGTCCAATTATCTATTTTTAAATAATTCATTAAATTTATTAGACGTTTACCATGTTGACTTGGTAAATAAGTATCATAATCTTTTGGCGAATCACTATTACCAAAACCTAACATATCTGGCGCAATTACTCTATAACCATTTGCTACTAACGGGTCAATCATTTTTCTGTACAACCAACCCGAAGTCGGTATGCCATGTAATAATAAAATTACTTGTCCTTTACCTTTATCTATATATTTTATAGTGCCGCTTTCTGTAGTAAAACTTTTTTGCTGTTTGGTAAATTCTGCATAAGTCATTTCGTTAGGATAACTTACTACTTGTTTTGATTTACACGAAAATAAGGTTATTACAACCAATAATATTAAGTATTTCATGAGTATTTTTATTATGGATAAATTTACAAAAAATAAAAATAGTGGTTTTTTTTTGGTTTTTACAACTTAAACATAATTATTGTGTATTGGAGTATTGTATATCTTCGTT
>CAYQTF010000146.1:5432-6578 GCA_964420345.1 uncultured Flavobacteriaceae bacterium | reverse complement strand
TCTGGATTTCCATCACCATTTGGATCGGCATTTTCTCTTGAAGTTATCTTTCCGTCGCCATCATCATCATCATCTAAAAAATTAGGTTTATTATCACCATCGGTATCTAATGCATCGTTTGGATTGCCATCACCATTTGGGTCTGCATTTTCAAATCGTGTTAATATTCTGTCTCCATCATCATCAATATCTAAATAATTTGGTATGGTATTATTATCAGTATCGTCATTATCATAATCACCATCATTATTTAAATCTTCATAGTTTGACGAAACTGTATCTCTATCATGATCCGCTTCTTCTACTTGTGCTAATTCAATATGAAACATAATTGGTTCGTTTGGAGAAATACCATTTGTACCGATATTTCTATACGCTAAACCAGATGGTATAAACAACATACCTTTACCTGTGTTTGTATATTCTATAGGCATATCTGGCAATGATATATTTTCGCCAGATTTATAATTAGGAAAACCGTAAGACCAACCAGGTATTGTCGCATTTAAAGTTAACCATGTATATGAAATTCTTTCATCAAATTGAGCGTCTTCAGAATCATCCATTAATAAACCTTGGTATTTTACAAAAACAGAATCTACTTTTGAAGCACTTGTTCCTAAACCTTCTGGAAGGTTTTTTAAATAATACAACTTATAATCTATATCATTAAAATCCACCGTTTGAATAGTTAATCGATCTGAAACTAAAATAGAACTTTCGCCTGTATCTAAAATACTATCTACCACCCCAAAAGGTTCGTTGCCTGTTGGTGGTACGTAAAAATGCGTTTCTAAATATTCTCTAATGGTTAAATCATCGGTAATTGCTTGCGCTGCGTGATCAAAATTATCAACGGCATTATCATCATCATCATCACACGAATAAATTAATATTGCTAATAATAAAACGGAAAAATATATTTTAATTTTCATGTTCTTTAAACTATTTATTTTGCAGCGAAATTAAGGTAATTATCTTTAATATTTCAAATAAATTATATTTTAACTTTATTTAACTTTTTAATAATTTCCAATTATAAAAATACCTAATTGCTAAAAATACTAATATCGGAATTAAGCCTAAATTAAATACTTGAATTTTAAATAACCAAAGAAAAACAGTTACTATTAATAAACATAAAAG
>CAYQTF010000146.1:3736-5332 GCA_964420345.1 uncultured Flavobacteriaceae bacterium | reverse complement strand
TATCATTTTTTTTATAAATAAAATTCGTTTTTTTTACTAAAGATTGCTCATTGCCATTAATACTAATTTTTGCGTTTTCAAAATTTTTAAATACATAATCTGGTAAAAAAGTGGATTCCTTAGCGGTTGCTTTTCTGTCTATAACAGAACCTAATGCAATATCAATTCCGAATTTACCCCAAACTTGGGTATCTAATTTTTGAGTTATTAAATCTCTAAACGTAAAATTACCACTTAACAATTCGTCTTTATAATCCACTTTATCTTTTAATACAATGGTATTTACGTCTCTTAATCTGGTAGCACAATTATCGAAGAAAAAATCATACAAATATTTTTTGTTTTCTGGTTTTACATTATTTTCTAAAAACTCAAAATACGTTTGTTTTTCATTTTGTGTGAGTTCTAAAACTTGTTCTTTAATATCACGATTTTGATTTGCATAATGTTTAAAAAATTGAAAAGTATTATTTGCACCTATTTCGTACATCAATTTACCTCTCATAAAATTAAGGTAGAATCCTTTTTCATTAAAAGGAAAAATACCATAGTTGTATATTTTATCAAAATTAGTATCTTTTATTCTAATTGCCGAATGTCCGAAACTATCGTTCAACAAATGACCTTGACCAATAGTTATAATACTTACTTCAGCATCCGAAGATAAATTTCTATATTGACCATTACAAATAATAGTTATAAAAATTAGTATTAAGAAAGTGAACTGTTTATTTAGTAAACGCATTTAGTCAATATTATTTAGTTAATTCTTCAAAAATAATTTTAGGTTGTTTATTTTACTACAAATTGCACTGTTTCTCTACTTGTTTGTTTAATTAGCACTTCATTATTTTTTTCAATTTCTTGTATTGATTTTTTTGTAAAATGTCTAATGGTAATTAACGTGACGTTCTGATTATACAAACCTTTATAATTCAATTTTAAAGCATTTAAAAAGGAGTCTAATAAATTAAATTTATTTTCCAAACATACCGAAAAACTTATAGCTGTATTTTGTATTAAACTTACTTTTAGTTTATAACGATGTAATAAATTAAAAATTTCACTAATATTATCTTCCATAATAAATGAAAAGTCTTTAGAAGATATTGACACAAGTATTTGATTTCTCTTAAGTATAAAACTAGTAATTTTGGGTTTTATTTTGGCGTTTTTACTTATGATTGTTCCTTTATTTAAAGGTTTTTTAAACGATTTTACAAATAACTTAATTCCTTTTTTCTGTAAAGGTTGTATCGTTTTTGGGTGAATTACCGATGCACCATAATATGCCATTTCGATGGCTTCATTATAAGAAATTTGTTCTAGTAAAACTGTTTCTTTAAAATAATTAGGATCTGCATTTAAAACACCATCTACATCTTTAAAAATACTTACACTTTCTGCATTTAAACAATAGGCGAAAATAGCAGCAGAATAATCCGATCCTTCTCTGCCAAGTGTTGTGGTGTTATTATTTATATCACTTCCTAAAAAACCTTGTGTAACAATTATATTCTTTATTGTAATTGCATTAATATTTTTTTCGGTTTGTGGCCAATCTATTGTTGCTTCTCTATAATTACTATCTGTTTT
>CAYQTF010000146.1:0-3636 GCA_964420345.1 uncultured Flavobacteriaceae bacterium | reverse complement strand
AACCACAAAAGGCACAAAAGAGAACAAAAGTCTTATGTTATTTTGTTGTTATTTGTTTTTATTTGTTTTTATTTGTTTTTACCATATAAGGTATTTAAGGTCATATAAGTTTTTTATTTATCTCTTTTCTCTTTTCTTTTTTCTTTTTAATTTTTTCTTTTTAATTTATTTCAGATATTTATTTAATGCTTTATCTGTCATTTGTACTGTTCGCCAATCGTCTAAAACTATTGCGCCTGAGTTTTTATAAAAAGTAATGGCATTTTCGTTCCAATCTAAAACTACCCATTCTACTCTTTTTACTTTTTGCTTTTGTGCAAATTTTAAAACTTCTTTATAAAGTGCTTTTCCTACACCTAATCTACGTTTATTTTGTTTTACAATTAAATCTTCTAAATGAATTGTTTTGCCTGTCCAAGTAGAAAATCGATAATAAAACAATGCCATGCCAACAATTTCATTTTCTAATTCTGCCACATAACAGATAAAACTTGGGTTTTCTGAAAAACCATTTTCTATTAAATAGTTTTCATTAATTACTACTGCTTTTGGTTCGTTTTCGAAAGTTGCTAATTCTTTAATTAATTCTAAAATAGAATAGGCATCTTCTTTATTTGCTTGTCTAATGTTCATTTGTAAATTTAGTTAATGCTTTAGAACTAATTTGTACAAGTCTTAAACCTTTTGCTTTTTTTGCGCCAAAAGTTAAACATCTTTCTATTGCTGCTTTATCGTCAGCAAAAATTGCCTGTTGTATTTTTTCTATTTTATTTAATTTTGCATATTGAAATAATTTAACATTTAACGCTCTACCTAAACCTAAACCTCTATATTCTTTTTTAATTATAAAATTTTCAATTATTAATGATTTTCCATGAAATGGAGAATAAGAAACATGAAACATTAACATACCAACTACTTTATTTTCTACTTCTAAAATAATAGTTTTAAAAAGTGGTGATTTAGAAAAACCATCTTTCATTAAATCATATACATTAATATCACAAGTATCTTTTTTATAAATAACCAATTCTTTTATTAATTCCAAAACACTTGCCATGTCATTTGTTTCTCCAAACCTAATTATAACCTTTTTATATTTTATTGGTTTAATTAATTTGAATTTTACGTCTGCAATTTTTATAATATCCTCTCTAAATATTTCAAAAATACGAATATCTTCTAAGATTTTAGCACCAGCTTGCTTATATAATTCTATTAAAGGTTTTGCTTTTTCTAATATTCCCCATTCTATTCTTTGTATATTTTCTTTTTCTGCAAAATCTAAACATTTAGCAAATAAAGAAATTCCGACACCATTTTTTTTATGCCTTTTTGCAACATAGACATCTTCTATAATTAAGGATCTACCTCTTGTAGAATATGACATATAATATAAAGCAAAACCAATGATTTCATCTTCTATTTCAGCAACAAACAATTTAAACAATGGGTTTAGTGAAAAACCATCTCTAACTAAATCGTATATATTTATTGAGACAACATTGTTAATATCTCTAACTTTTGCCAATTCATTTATTAATTCTAAAACAGATGTTAAATCACCTGCTTTCCCTTCTCTTATTAAATAATCCATATTGTGTCCCCTTAATTTTTATATTATTCCACAAATTTAACGATATTTGCACTCGAAAATAGCAATTTTTATGAAAAAACATTCTACTCTAGGTGAATTTATAATAAATAACCAAAAAGAATTTCAGGGTTCTTCAGGCGAATTGTCTAGATTGCTTAATGCCATTAGGTTAGCAGCAAAAGTTGTAAATCATGAAGTTAGTAAAGCAGGACTAGTAGATATTTTAGGAAATGCCGGTGATACTAATATTCAAGGTGAAGAACAACAAAAATTAGATGTTTATGCTAATGAAATTTTTATGCAAACGCTAATTAATAGAGAAATTGTATGTGGTATTGCAAGTGAAGAAGAAGATGATTTTGTGACTATTAAAGGTAATAATGGTGCAAATGAAAATAAATATATAGTTTTGATGGATCCGTTAGATGGTTCGTCTAATATTGATGTAAACGTTTCTGTTGGTACTATTTTTTCAGTTTACGAAAGAATAACACCAATTGGTCAACCTGTAACTATAGAAGACTTTTTACAATGTGGCAATAAACAAGTTGCTGCTGGTTATGTAGTTTATGGCACTTCAACCATGTTAGTTTACTCTACTGGTTCTGGCGTTAATGGTTTTACTTTAAACCCTGCACTTGGCACATACTATTTATCACATCCAAAAATGGAATTCCCTAAAAAAGGAAATATCTATTCTATAAACGAAGCAAATTATGTGCATTTTCCACAAGGTGTTAAAGATTATTTAAAATATATTCAAGAAAGTGTGGAAAAAGGCAATAGTTACACCTCAAGATATATTGGTTCTTTGGTGTCCGATTTTCATAGAAATATGATTAAAGGCGGCATTTATATTTATCCAACAAGTACTAAAAGTCCTAAAGGAAAATTACGTTTATTATACGAATGCAATCCAATGGCATATCTAACCGAACAAGCAAATGGCTTAGCAACAGATGGTTATCAGCGAATTTTAGATATCAAACCAACCGAATTGCATCAACGTGTTCCGTTTTTCTGCGGAAGTAAAAGTATGGTAGAAAAATCGAATTCTTTTATGCAACAATATCCTGAGGATTCTAATTATTAGTTCAGTGTTCAGTGTTCAGTGTTCAGTCAAAATAGTAAATTTTCAATTTTAAATCATTTAATCTTTCAATCTAAACCATGTCCTTTTTAGAAGAATTAAATCGTCGTAGAACATTTGGTATTATATCGCATCCAGATGCTGGTAAAACCACTTTAACCGAAAAATTATTACTTTTTGGTGGTGCAATTAATGAAGCTGGCGCTGTAAAAAACAATAAAATAAAAAAAGGAGCAACTTCCGATTTTATGGAAATTGAACGACAACGTGGAATTTCGGTAGCGACTTCGGTTTTAGCATTTAATTATCGAGATAAAAAAATTAATATTTTAGATACGCCAGGTCACAAAGATTTTGCAGAAGATACTTTTAGAACTCTAACCGCAGTAGATAGTGTTATTGTTGTAATTGATGTTGCTAAAGGTGTCGAAGAACAAACCGAAAAATTAGTAAAAGTTTGTAGAATGCGAAATATACCTATTATTGTATTTATTAATAAAATGGATCGTGAAGGAAAAGATGCATTCGATTTATTAGATGAAGTAGAACAAAAATTAGGTTTAAGAGTTTGCCCATTAAGTTTCCCAATTGGTATGGGTTATGATTTTAAAGGAATTTATAATATTTGGGAGAAAAAACTAAATTTATTTGATGGTGATAATAAACAAACCATTAGTCAAGGTCTTGAATTTACAGATGTTAACAACCCTGAATTAGACAAAATAGTTGGCAACAAACATGCTTCTGATTTAAGAGAAGAATTAGAATTGGTTTATGAAGTTTATCCGAAATTCGATAAAAAAGAATACCTAAGTGGTTCGCTTCAACCTGTGTTTTTTGGTTCTGCATTAAATAATTTTGGTGTAAAGGAATTGTTAGATTGTTTTATTGAAATTGCACCTTGTCCACAACCAAAAATGTCCGACATACGTTTAGTAGAAGCAACTGA
>CAYQTF010000145.1:0-6595 GCA_964420345.1 uncultured Flavobacteriaceae bacterium | reverse complement strand
TAAATAAGTTTTTTGCTTTATTAGATAGCGAAGAGAAAATATTAGATTAGATGTAAAGTCTTTAATTTAAAAATTATGCCTTTGTAGATTTATTTCTATAAAGGCATTTTTAATATATTGATACTGATTACACAGGTTTTGATTACTTAAAAGATAAACGCATATTATTAATTTACCTTGCAAATTTTAATCTGTGAAATTATATTCGTTTAATAATTAGTTAAAATTATTTTTTAATTCATTAATTTGAGAGAATAGTTGCAATTAATGTTACTTTTATAGACATATAAAGTATTAATGAATAGTAAAAATAAAAAAAATAAAACTTCTTGGCCTACCAAAGCTACGATGACTCAAGTATATGATTTAAAACTTTGGGGCGATAATAACTCTAATTTTTATTCTGGTGAAGGATCACATAAAACAGAAATTGTAAAACCATACATAACAGTTTTAACCTCGTTTTTAACCTCATTTAAAAAACCGCTTGTAGTATGCGATTTAGGTTGTGGCGATTTTAATATAGGAAAGCAATTGGTTAAACATGCTAAAGAATATGTTGCAGTAGATATTGTTCCAAAACTTATTGCATATAATAAAGAAAAATTTAATGAAGAAAATTTAGAATTCCGCTGTTTAGATATTGCGATTGATAATTTTCCTTCAGGAGATTGTGCAATATTAAGGCAAGTACTGCAACATATATCTAATGTAGAAGTAATGCAGATTGTAAATAAATTAGCTGCTTTTAAATATATTATTTTAACAGAACATATACCTGAAGGAGATTTTACACCTAATAAAGATATTATTTCAGGTCAAGGAATAAGACTAAAAAAAAATAGTGGTATAAACTTACTCGCTCCACCATTTAATTTTAAAATAAAAGAAGAAAAACAATTATTATCTGTTAGTTTGGGTCATCATAAAGGAATTATAGTAACTACACTTTATGAGGTTTTTTGATTTAAAATATAGAAAATAAATCCAATTATTTTTTAGTCAAGGTTTCACTTTAAGTGAAACCCTGACTTTTTTTCGAATTAAAAATAGTTATCTTTTAATTGTAGTATTTTTTATATTAGGTTGTACTAGATTAGTAATAGGATGTAAGTGGACGATTTTTCCACAGGAAAAACCTGTTGCTAAGTAATTACTGTTGAATTATTCAAATTTTTTTAGACAAGTCTATTTAATGTATATTCAATTAAATTTTCAACAACTTTATATGGATCCTTACTAAAAGTACCATTTACTCTATTAGCAATAATAGCATTCATAGAAATCGCTTGATGACCTAATAATTTTGCTAAACCATAAATTGCAGAAGTTTCCATTTCTAAATTAGTAATTCGTAAATCGTTAAATTTAAAAGAATCAATTTTAGAATTTAAATCAGTATCTTGAATAGGTAACCTTAAAATTCTACCTTGTGGTCCATAAAAACCACCCGCGGTTGCGGTTACACCAATATGTATTTTGTCGGATTTTAATTTATTTTCTAATCCTTGACTATTCTCAACACAATACGGTCGTGATTTTCTATCGGAATAATTGGTATGTTTTATAAATGCATCTTCAAAACCTTTTTCTAAAATATGTTCACAATCATAAGCGTGTAACATGCCATCAAAACCCAACCCGTATTTTGACAATACAAAGTTGTCTACTTTAATATCACTTTGTAGCGAACCAGAAGTGCCAATTCTTATAATGTCCAACGAAGTATGTTTTTCTTTAATAGTTTTAGTTTCTAAATTTATATTTACTAACGCATCTAACTCATTAACAACAATATCAATATTATCAGGACCAATACCAGTAGAAATGACAGTCATTCGTTTACCTTTATATATACCAGTAATAGTTCTGAACTCTCTTTTTTGGGTTTCGAATTCAATGGTGTCAAAGTGTTTTGAAACTTTAGGAACTCTATTTTGATCGCCAACAAAAATAATAGTATTTGCTATATTTTCAGGTTTTAGGTTTAGATGATATATACTTCCATCTGGATTTAATATTAATTCTGAATCTGCTATTTTATTCATTTTATTCACTTTTAATGTAAAGCAAAGTTACGAATAACTCAGTATTTCAATAGATTTATTAAGTTTAATTTTAAATTGTTAACTAATTTAGATAGTTGGATATTTACAAGATATTAAATTTATTTAGATGAGATCAACTTTAAAATGCTTGTGTAAGTTTTTATGTTTTGCAATCTGCTATAATTAAAGTAAATTTGCATTTCTAAAATAATAGAAGTAAAGAAGATGTTAGATAAATTAAGAATAGTAAAACAGCGTTTTGATGAAGTTTCTGATTTAATAATACAACCAGATATTATTAAAGATCAAAAGCGTTATGTAAAATTAACTAAAGAATATAAAGATTTAAAAACCATTTATGATAAAGGTTTAGAATATATAAAAGTAACTGAAAATCTAGACGAAGCAAAAGAAATTATTGCCGATGGAAGTGATGCCGAAATGGTAGAAATGGCAAAAATGCAATTAGACGAAGCAAAACAGGAAATGCCAAAACTAGAAGATGAATTAAAAGTGTTAATGGTACCAAAAGATCCAGAAGATGCTAAAAATGTTGTCGTAGAAATTAGAGCAGGAACTGGTGGCGATGAAGCTAGTATTTTTGCAGGTGATTTATATAGAATGTACACGAAATTTGCAAGTGATAAAGGTTGGAGAACCGAAGTTGAAGATATAAGCGATGGAACTGCAGGCGGATTTAAAGAAATTATCTTTAGTATTACTGGAAACGATGTCTATGGAACCATGAAATTTGAGTCAGGAGTTCATCGTGTGCAACGTGTTCCTCAAACAGAAACACAAGGTCGTGTGCATACTTCGGCAGCAACCGTTATGGTTTTACCAGAAGCAGAAGAATTTGATGTAGATATTAAAATGAGCGATGTAAGAGTAGATTATTTTTGTTCATCTGGTCCTGGAGGACAATCGGTTAATACTACGTATTCTGCAGTAAGATTAACGCACGTTCCTACAGGTATTGTGGCGCAATGTCAAGATCAAAAGTCGCAACATAAAAATAAAGATAAAGCATTTAAAGTATTACGAACACGTATTTATGAAATGGAATTGCAAAAGAAATTAGAAGCAGATGCTGTAAAACGTAATTCTTTGGTTTCATCAGGTGATAGATCTGCAAAAATTAGAACTTATAATTATGCGCAAGGTCGTGTTACCGATCATAGAATTGGACTTACTTTATACGATTTAAGTAATATTATTAATGGCGATATTCACAAAATTGTGGAAGCATTAGAATTAGCAGAAAACACAGAGAAATTAAAGGAAATGAGTGAGTTGTAGTACCATCTAACTGATTTGTTTATCATTAGATTTTTTAATCAATTCGGCTTTACTATTTATTTGTAAAGTTCTATATATTTTTTTAATATGATCTCTTACTGTATTAATAGAAATAAGATATTTATCGGCAATCATTTTATAACTTAAACCATCAACAATGGCATCAATAATTTGTATTTGTCTTGATGATAATGCAGTATCATTATTCTTAGGTTTTGGATTAAAATGACTAATTACTTTTCTAGCAATAGATGGCGACATATAGGAACCACCACGATAAATGGTAAATAACGCATCTTCAATTTTTGTTAAAGAAGTTCTTTTAGAGATATACGAAACTGCTCCTGCACAAAGTGCTTTAAATATTTTATCTTCTTCCTCGAAAGTAGAAAGCATGATAATGTTTATTTTAGGTAAATGACTTTTTATATGCCTAATACCTTCTAAACCACTCATGCCAGGCAAACCAATATCCAATAATAAGATGTCTAAATCTACTTCTGGCCTGTTTTTAATTTTATCTAAAAAAGACTCTACGCTTTCTTTTGCATAATTTATTTTAATAGATGTATTTCTACCTAAATAATCTACTAAAGAGTTTCTTATTGTTTTATCGTCTTCAATTATGGCTAAATTTATGTTTTCCAAGAATTTATAATTTTTGTAAATTTAATAAATAAATAATTTAATTGTTAGAAATATTATGAGAATATAGTATTTTCAACTTGTTTACTTTTTCAAAACTTTATTTTAGAGTTTTGTGGTGATTTGTAATTTCAGTGCCTAAAGTATTTAGAGTGCGCTAAAGTGCCTAAAGTTATTGATTTTACAAGCGATAAATTTAAATTTTCAAATCAGTATAATACATTTTATTTATGACGTTTTTGGCGTTGCGAATTATAACTCTAGGCACTTTAAACTTTAGCACACTTTAGGCACTGACTGAATACTGTAAATTTAATAAACCAAAATTTTAAAAGCACTAGTGCCTAAATTAGTTTCCACATGAATAAAATATGTTCCGAAGGCAATATTTAAATTAATATTAAATTCAGGTTTCGTAAAATTAGTTTGGGTTTTTGTTTTTTTAATTACTTGACCAATAGCATTATAGATAGTAACATTTCTGATTTGAAGGCTATTAGGGTTTTGTATTACCAAATTATGGTGTGTATTAGCATAAAATACATGAATAGATTCCGTAATTAATTCATTAGTATTTAATGGAGATTGCGGTTGAAATACTAAATAAAAACGATTTAAATAAATACCAACTGGTAAATTTATTTCAAAATTTGAATCTATAATATTATGCGTAGTATTGGTTTCTGTGTCTAAAATATAAATGTCATTGTTGAAATTCTCAACTTCATCTAAATAGATGCTATGTTTACCTTTTACAGCAACGTTTATACCAATTGGCATTTGTAAGTTATCATTAAATGGTAAAGCGTTTATCACATAAGGTTCATTATTTAATAACCAATACATTTCACTTTCATTAACATCTGCCATTTTTCCGTCGTAACCATTATCTATATTCTCGGTAGTTTCTGGTAAAAAAGCGGTCATTATCTGGCGGTAATAACCTTCCGTATTATTAAATGCTAATCTAATACGTTGTACCGAATCTGCATTATCATTATTGGTGTTTACAATAGTATTATCTGGTGTTCTAAAATAAGAATCCGTGGTGTTTTCTAATTTAAAAATACGCTGACTATTATCAATAGTAACTGTACCGCCAACAACAGATTCTATAAAAAATCCTTGCCCAACAGGTATATATCTGGATCCATTTATACCACTACTTGTACCGCCAGGATTTACATCTGGATGCGAAACTGCTGGTGTGCCACCTGCCAAAGTATAGGTTGCATAACCACCTTGAAAATCTGCTGCTGTATGAGAATTTCCGCCCCAATGTTCCCAATAATAAATAGTGCCATTAAAATTGGCAAGATTATCGTTTATGAATTTATTGGCATCTAAAGCACAAGGATACGGATTGCCAAGTAATGTGGATTTGTTTGCACCTAATATAAAGTTGTATGTGCCATCATTTGGTTTACCTTTAAATACATAATTTTGACTTGGTGTTATTCCGCCTGGACCTTTCATTGTGTAACCAATACCTATATTTATGGACTCGTTAAACGCTACAGAAGCCCAATCACTACCATCGCCAATGTTTCCGTTTTCAAATTTATATAACCATCTACGGTTAATATCTAAAGCATCGGTTACATTGTCATTAATATCTGTTGTGGTAGGATTTCCGTTAGAAGAATTACCTGTTATAAAATCTATTTTAGTTGGTGAAAACGGATTTATTGTTGCGTCTGAACCATCAAAAAGCACATCGTCTAAAGTAAAACTCCCAACCGAATTACCGCTTACTGGCGATGACCAATAATTGTAATTGTAAGTACTTATCGTACCTTGTTGATCTCGTAAAAGATTTGCATTTCCTGAATTTTGATTGACATTTGTATGTTTTTGTATTAATTGCGCTTCGCCTATTAAACGTAAATCTCCATTGGTTAATGTTAATGATTTTTCAATTATTAATTCTAATTCATCCGCAACGGAAACTCCTTTTGCATTTACATTTGTCATATTTACAACCATATTTTCAAAAACAACTTTGTTTGAACCAGAAATAGTTTGAATGGTATTTGTTGCACTATCAAAATGAGTAATACCTGTTGCTGTATTTGCATTGGCAGATTCTGGTAAATTACCATTATTAATAAAATTACTTTGCCAATGTACAACGCCTTTATTAGTCATTGTTGCACTACTTTTATTGGTAAATTCTACAGGCGAACTAAAAACAGAATTTTCACCAATACTAAAAATACCTTCGTTTATTATTTGTGCATTTATTTGTGTAAATAAAAACAGGAATGTTATTTGGATGATTTTCATTTTATTATATTTGATTTTGAATACTGAATACTGTTGTTTTTTTCTCCCGAAGATTTCGCAGATTATCGCAGATTTTGACTTTTTGAATACTGAATACTGAATACTGAATATTGTTGTTTTTTTTCTCCCGCAGATTATCGCAGATTTGACTACCGACTACCGACTACCGACTACTGACTACTGAACACTGACCACTGACCACTGAATTTATTATTTTTTCAAAAGTTTTTCAAGATTTTCTAAACGTTTTTCTAATCTATCAATAATTTCTTGCTGTTCTTGAGTTGCTTTAATTAGTACCGGTATTAATTCGGTAT
>CAYQTF010000144.1:0-6648 GCA_964420345.1 uncultured Flavobacteriaceae bacterium | reverse complement strand
ACATCTAATTGCAAGGTTAATTTTTTGGCCGATTTACTTAAAACATCTTGTAATTGTTGCATTTGTGTAAACTTAATTCTTGGCGGTCCATCATTCCAACCTTTTTGAATATTTGCTTTTATGTGTAGAAATGAATTTGGTATTAAAAAATGGCGTAATTTTAAGTAATCTTCACTAAAAATTCTAAACTCGTAAGATTCGTTAAAATCTTCCACAAAGAAACTCGCCCAACCTTTGCCATTTTTAGAAACTCTATGTTGTACGCTAGATATAATTCCTGCAAAAGTCAAATCTCTACCAAGCATTTGTTCTAAATTAGAAAATGCACTTAAATCGGCATTACAAAAATATTTCATTTCCGTTTTATAATCATCTAACGGATGCCCCGAAATGTATATACCAATTGCTTCTTTTTCTTTGGAAAGTTTTTCCATGATATTCCACGGTGCACAAAGTGGAATAATTGGTTCATCGAATTGTACTTCACTCGTTTCACCAAATAAAGATACTTGCGCAGAATTTTTATTTTCTTGAAATTTATTTCCGAATCGGATTGCCTTATCAATTATCGTTAATCCTTTTTCATCTTCGGCATAATATTGCGAACGATTTATATTTTTATCAAAAGAATCAAACCCACCAGAAATTGCCAAACCATCAAAAGCCTTTTTACTTGCAGCACGTAAATCCACACGTTTTGCCATGTCAAAAATGGATTTAAAATGCCCATTTTCTTTTCGTTCTTTGGTAATTGCATCAACGGCTTTTTCGCCCATTCCTTTAATAGCACCAATTCCAAAACGAATTGCACCATTTTTATTTACCGCAAATTTATAAAAGGATTCATTTACATCTGGCCCAAGAACTTCAATTCCCATGCGTTTACATTCTTCCATAAAAAAGGAGACTGATTTTATGTCACGCATATTATTTGATAAAACAGAAGCCATATATTCTGCGGGATAATGTGCTTTTAAATACGCAGTTTGATAAGCAATATATGCATAACAAGTAGAATGTGATTTGTTAAAAGCATAGGCGGCAAATGCTTCCCAATCTTTCCAGATTTTTTCTAATATTTCCGTTTTATGACCGTTTTTATTTCCACGTTCAATAAACATTGGTTTCATTTTTTCTAGTAAAGAAAAAATCTTTTTCCCCATTGCTTTTCGCAAACCATCTGCTTCACCTTTAGTGAAATTTGCCAGTTTTTGTGATAAAAGCATCACTTGTTCTTGATAAACTGTAATTCCGTAGGTTTCTTTTAGATAACCTTCCATTTCTGGCAAATCGTAAGTGATTTCTTCTCTACCATGTTTTCGGTCAATAAAACTTGGTATATATTCCATTGGTCCTGGACGATACAAAGCATTCATGGCGATTAAATCTTCGAATGCCGTTGGTTTTAAACCTCGTAAATGTTTTTGCATTCCAGCAGATTCGTATTGAAAAATACCAACGGTTTCCCCTTTTTGAAAAAGTTCGTAGGTTTTTTTATCGTCTAGCGGAAATTCATCTGGATCTAAATCAATATTATGAATTGCTTTTACAATTTTACAAGCATCTTTAATTAGGGTTAATGTTTTTAAACCTAAAAAATCCATTTTTAATAAACCAGCAGATTCCACCACATTGTTATCAAATTGAGTAACAAACATATCGGAACCTTTGGCGGTTGCCACAGGTACTAAATTGGTAATATCTTCGGGCGTAATAATAACGCCACAAGCATGTGTGCCAGTATTTCTAACCGAACCTTCTAATGCTCTTGCTTGTAAAATAGTTTCTGAAATAAGTGTGTCATCTTCGGCTAAAGCCTTAAATTCTTCTACTTTATCTTTATCTTCGGAACGTAAGGCTTTTACTTTGGCGATACTTTTTGGATCGTCACCAAAAATTGCTTTTAATTTTATTAACGGAATTAATTTTGCAATCCTATCGGCTTCATACAAAGGTAAATCTAAAACTCTTGCGGTGTCTCTAAGACTCGATTTTGCAGCCATTGTGCCATAAGTGATGATTTGTGCTACTTGATTTATACCATATTTTTCAATCACATATTGTAAAACTAAACCACGACCTTCATCATCAAAATCAATATCAATATCTGGTAAGGAAACACGATCTGGATTTAAAAAACGCTCAAAAAGTAGGTTGTATTTTAACGGATCAATATTGGTAATTTTTAAACAATATGCTACAACCGAACCTGCTGCAGAACCACGACCTGGACCAACCGAAACACCTTTTTCTCTAGCAACTTTAATTAAATCCCAAACAATTAAAAAATAACCTGGATAACCAGTTTTTTCAATAATTAGTAGTTCAAAATCTAATCTTTCTTTGGTTTCAGCGTCTAATTCTTCGCCGTAACGCTCTTTTGCGCCAACAAAAGTCAAGTGTTTTAAATAGTTATTTTCTCCTCTAACACCTTTGTCTTGTTTGTCTTCTTCGACTTCAAATTTATTTGGAATACTAAATTTTGGTAATAAAACATCGCGTGCTAAAGCATAGATTTCTACTTTATCTACAATTTCTTGAATATTACTAATCGCTTGTGGAATATCTCTAAATAACTCCACCATTTCTTCTTGCGATTTAAAATAATATTCTTCGTTTTCTAAACCATAACGATAACCACGACCACGACCTTTTGGCGTTGCTTTATTCTCGGCATCTTTAATACATAACATGATATCATGAGATTCTGCATCTTCTTTGTCGATATAAAAAGTGTTATTGGTGGCAATAATTTTTACCTTATGTTTTTCAGAAAATTGTAATAAAACTTCGTTTACATGGTCTTCATTTTCTTGGTCATGACGCATTAATTCTAAATAGAAATCGTCTTGAAATGTTTTTTTCCACCAAACTAAAGATTCTTCGGCTTGTTTTTCGCCAATATTTAATATTTTACTTGGTATTTCACCGTATAAATTTCCTGAAAGTATGATTAAATCATCTTTAAATTCTTCTATTAAAGTACGATCGATTCTCGGTACATAATAAAAGCCTTTGGTGTGCGAAATGGATGATAATTTACATAAGTTATGATAACCATTTTTATTTTTTGCTAAAAAAACTACTTGGTAACCATTGTCTTTATTTTTTTTGTCTAAATGATTTTCACAAACATTAAAAGCAGATCCTAAAATAGGTTTAATTGGTTTTAATGGCGTTTCGTCTTCTGCTAAATTATCGTTGTGTTCTTTAACTTTTTTATTATGTGCAAGTGCATCTTTCACAAAATAAAAGCAACCCATCATGTTTCCGTAATCGGTTAAAGCAACAGCATTCATGCCTTGTTTTACGGCATTACTTATTAAGTCCGCAGTACTTGAAGTAGATTGTAGAATAGAAAACTGCGATTGGTTGTGTAAGTGGGAGAATGTTAGGTTTTTTGTTTCCCGCAGATCTCGCAGATTTTCGCTGATTTGGGGTTTGTTTTCTGTATTCTGTCTTCTATCTTCTGTCTTTTCCCTTTCTTTAAGTTTTTTACTCGCTTCTTTTAAATTTATATGTTTTAATCCTGTTTTCGCAATAGTTGAAGGATTTTTTTCTTTAAAAGTTGTTAGGAAATTTTCGGTTTGATTTAATTCGGAAACAGAATAGTTGCCAATTCTAATTAGTTCTAAAAAGCAACGTGTGGTTGCTTCAACATCGGCAGTTGCATTATGTGCATCGGCAAAAGATTGATTGAATAATTTTTGATGTAATTCCGTTAATGTTGGTAATTTGAATTTACCATATCTTCCACCAGGAATCTGACAAAGTGTTGCTGTTTTTTCGGTACAGGTATCTAAAACTGGTAATTTATTTAGTTGCGAATCGATTCCTTTTCTATGGAATTCACAACCCATAATATTGAGGTCAAATTTTAGATTTTGTCCAACTATAAAAGTTGTTTTTTCTAATGCTTGGTTAAAAAGTTCTAAAACTTCCGTTAAGGTTTTTCCGTTTTCTGCTGCTAGTTGTGTGGAAATTCCGTGAATTTGTTCTGCATCATATGGTATATTGTAATCCTCAGGAATAATTAGATAATCTTGATTTTCTATTATTTTACCATATTGGTCGTGTAATTGCCAAGCAATTTGTACACATCTAGGCCAATTGTTGGTATCGGTAATTGGTGCTTTCCATTTTTTAGGAAGTCCTGTAGTTTCGGTATCGAAGATTAAATACATTGGTTCAGTCTTTGGTTTTTAGTCTTTGGTTTTTGGTCTAATCTTGATGGAAATAATAAAACATAAAAATATATAATTACGTTGTTATTTTAGGATTGTATTTATTGTTTTTGTTAACATTGTTTTTTTAACCATATAAGTCATTTAAGTTCATATAGGTTTGATGTTGTTTTATAGGAACACGGATTGTACGGATGTGACGGATAATCACGGATTTTAAATCTTCGAAATCTGTAACGCTTTAGCGTCATAAATGAGTTCTGTGTGAAACAAAAGAAACTCCCACAGAATGAGAGTTTGGTAAGGTTTTGATTAGTTTCGTTTAGAACAAGTTAATTAACAGTTCCATTAAACTAATAACGACTTTAATAATAATAGTTATCATAGTTAAGAGTGTTTAGTTAGCAATTTGTTTCTATTTTGATAATCATTATAGAAACCCTTTTTTGAATTCTTAATCAAGATATGGCGATTTAGAGTTCTAGAAAAATAATTATAATGATTTTTATATAAATAACTACTAATTTATTACTTTTATTTGAAATTACTCCTTCAACTAAAACTTTATGTCTATAATTTAATTGTTATATGTAATTGTATATTTTATTTTAGTTTAAATATGTAACAATTACAGGTGCTTTTTGATATGTTTTTCGATTTTTAACTGGTTTTGTATCTTTTTTGACGCTTATTTTTTGAGTTATATCATTTTTGGATATAAAAATGCCACGAATGCACTAATGAAATATACTGCGTATTCGTGGCAAAAAAGTAAGTTTATTGTAATTTCTTTTTTAAAATTTTTAATAACTTTTTTGAAGTTTTATTATCTACAATTTCTCCAAACTTGTTGTAGAAAGTAGTTTTGTAATTTATAATATTATAATAGTAAGTTTCAGTCTTATAATTTATAGAACTATGATTTTTTGCGAAAAAAGAAATGTCTTTGGTTTTTTTCTCGATACTTAAATCTTTATACTTAGATGTTAATTGATCGGAATAATTTTTAAGATTAGTATTATTTGACCCTGATTTGGTTTGTATTAGTATTACTCCGTTTCGGCCTTTTTCGCCGTAGATAGCAGTATCTAAACCTTTTAAAATCCTCATATTTTTAATATTATTTTTATCTAAACCTTTAATATTATTTGAGTTTGTTATTACTCCATCAATAATGTATAGGGGTTTGTTATCAATTTTATAAAACAAACCGTTTGAATTATCGTCTGATTTTATAGTAATTATTTTATTAATTTCAATAGTTGATTTATTAGAAGTATTTATATTATTTGATATTTTATTACTTTTAATATAACTATGTTTATTATCAAATTTAATAGTTTTGATATCTTTTTTATCCATTTTTTTTAGTTCTTCAATAGTCATTTTTTTACCATTAACTATGAAGTTTGTGTTTTTGTCGACATCATTTCCTAACACTATCATAAAGTCTTCTTCTTCTTCTTCTTCTTCTTCTTCTTCTTCTTTATTATCATCATCGCTTAAAAACTTTACTATTCTTGTATTAAAATTTGATTTAGTATCCTTTTTATTAATTTTTGAATATTCGGTTCCATATGTTACATTTTTAATAATAATTTCATCATTACTTTTATCGTAACCTAATAAAATATCTGGTATAGGTTTATTTTGATTAACCGAATAGCTAGACGATGAATCTTTAGATTTACCATCTATTTTAATAGCAATAATTTCGCCTTTATTATTTCGTTTTACATCATATATTTTAAGTGTAATTTTGTTTTTTTGTTCAAATATTTTTTTAATATTATTAAGTTGTTCGTCTGTGTTTTTACTTTGAATTACAGTGTTGTAACCATTTAATTCTATATTAGTTTTATCTTTTAAATATGAAGTAGAACTCATACTATTAATAACGATTTTTTTTAATTCAGGATTATTTTTTTGTTTTATAATAAATTCATCCGTTAGTTTTAAATATTCTAAAGTAAATTCATCTATAGTTCCGTTTTCTCCAGAATCAATATACATATAGCTATTGTAATCATCGTTAGTATAATTCCTAGTTTTTGTATATAAACCAATGGTTATGAGTTTGTTGTTTTCTATTTTAATGTTCGTAAACTTAATTTCAGCAGGATAATTATCTTTTTTGAAATCAATAACAATTTGTTTTAATTGTTTTTTTGAAGTTCTACTATTTACTGTATATATAATTTTATTATTATATTTAATAAACAATTTAGGGTCAATATTCTTATCATCTTTAACCACTTCATAATGTAAATGTGGTTCAGTAGATTTGCCAGTATTCCCAACCGTACTAATAATTTCACCTGCTTTTACTTGTTCGCCTAAAGCGACTTGAATATCGCCTAAATGATGGTAATTAGTTTGGTAGTTATTTGCATGTTGTATTTGTATGTGATTGCCTTTTAACTTGTTATACGTTGCTTTGGTAACAATTCCGTTAGCAGTTGCG
>CAYQTF010000143.1:0-6675 GCA_964420345.1 uncultured Flavobacteriaceae bacterium | reverse complement strand
CGTTGGCAACAAGCAAAAAAACATAGAGAATGAATGAAAAATGGGAAGAAATATGCTTTTTACTGTCCGAAAGTATAGGAACAGAAATTAGCGAAAATGATTTTGAACAAAATGTTATCCAAGCATTAAGAGTTTTGAATTGGAAAGAGTTTGCTGGCGATATACAAATTCGACCATCTTTTCCATTTGGAGCATCTAATAGAATAATGCCAGATTTTGTGATTAATTCATTTGAAAAGAAAAACCTGTTTGTAATTGAAATAAAACAGCCAAACATTCCATTAACGACTAAATTTCAACAACAATTATTTTCTTATATGCGACAGTTAAGACTTGAATATGGAATTTTAATTGGTCAAACTATACAATTATTCTATGATGGAGATTTAACAAATCACGATGACCCAGTTCTACTCGAAACATTCCAAATAGAAAAAGAAGAACCCAAAGGGCATAAATTTGTAGAATTGTTCACTAAAGAAAATTTCAGTTTCGATTTGCTAAAGTCATTTACAGAAAATTCATTAAAGAAAATAAACCGAAAAGCAGACCGAAAAACTCTCACAAACAAAATATTATCAGATGAATATCAATCTAAAGTATTAGAGTTAATAAAGGAAGATTTCTTAAACGAATATGATGCAGAATTGATTGACAATGCTTTAAGCGAGGTAAAAATAAATATTTCGGGACTACAGAATATTGAAACACCAAAACGAATAGTTTACGAACAGTCTTACTCGGAAAACGGGAGTTCAAGAGATACAACAAAATACAGGTTAAATGGTGGTAATAAAAGACTTGCGAAAAATAGATTTGTCTTGGAATTTGTAAGACAATATTTAAAAAGAAAACCAACAACATTTAGTAGTTTAAAAAATATATTTATCGATGAGTTTCAAGGCTCAACAGGAGTTGTTAACGAACTTGAATTTGTAGAAACAAAATATGCGAACAAAACAGACAAAAGACATTTTCTTGAAAATGACGAAATTTTAGAAAGTTCCGATAGAATAAAATTTGTCGTATCAACTCAATGGGGAAAACATAACATAACTGAAATTGTTGATTTGGCAAGAAAAGAAGGATTTCAAGTGGAAGAAGTCTGAATTAAAAAGCCGAACGCAGGAAAGCCAGTTGCCAACAAAGTGTATAAACAATAAGGGTTTCAGTGCTTAATTCAAAGTTTAGTGCATTTTAAAAAGTCCGCAAAATTTACAATTTTGCGAATAGTTTTTAAAAGGAAAAATTGTAAATTTGGCTAAGTGCTAAACCGAAAATAAGTGAGTTTTTAATCCCTTACTTTTCATACACAAACCGTTAGGCACAAGGTGGCGACCGAAAAATCACACTTAAAAAAAAAGAAACTGTTAAAAATATTATAAATAATAAATATATTTTATACTTTAGCACTATTAAAATTTAGAATTTACCTTCCTCACACTATCTAAATTTTAAAATTAACAACCAAAATAAAGTAGTTTATTGAAAAAATTAATTTTAATGATTATGATTAAACATAAAAGAACAAAATTATGAAAATAAAAATTTTACTTACAATAATATTATTCTACAATATATCAAATGCACAAATTGTAAACATTCCAGATGAAAATTTTAAAAATGCGTTATTAAGCCATAGTCCAACAATTGATACAAGTAATGATGGCGAAATACAAATTTCTGAAGCAGAAGCAACATTAGAGATTGATGTTCATTTTGAATCAATTAATGATTTAACAGGTATAGAAAAATTTATTAATATTACTACACTAGAATGTGAAGGCAACAACTTAAGTACTCTTGACCTTAGTTTTAATACATTATTAACTTATGTAATTTGTGAAATGAATCAATTAACTGAAATAAACGTGAGCAATAGCTTAAATTTAACCGAATTTTATTGCAGTACAAATCAATTAACTAATATTGACATAAGCAATAACACTTTATTAACACAATTTTTTTGTAGTTCAAACCAACTAACAAATTTAGATGTAAGCAACAACACTTTATTAATATCATTGGCTTGTCAAGAAAATCAATTATCTGAAATAGATGTAAGTAACAATGCCGAATTACTTATTATTGGTTGTGGTAGTAATTTAATAACAGAATTAAACTTTAACAATAACCCAAATTTCCGAACTTTAAATTGCAGTAATAGTAGCAATCTAACAAATATTTATTTAAAAAACGGAAATAATGATAACATAACATTCGAAGGATTTTGGGCAAGTAATTTCGAAAATTTACCTAACTTAGAAAGTATCTGTATTGACGATATTAATAATACAAGTTTAACAAATTCAATTTTAAATCAAGTAGGACATGATATAACCTTTACAGATAATTGCACTTTGTCACTCAATGAAAATAATTTGTTTGATTTACAAGTTTATCCAAATCCAACAAAAAACATTTTAAACATTACATCTAACGTGGAAATCAAACAAATAGAAGTTTTTAATTTGTTAGGGCAATCTGTTTTAAAACATACTAACCAAAATAATATTAACGTTTCTTATTTATCTAAAGGAATATATACATTAAAAATAATAGATGTTAATAAACAATTTACTTTCAAAAAATTTATTAAAAAATAATATCAAATACTTCAAATCATGAAAACAATATTTTTAATAGTAACAATCCTAACATTAGTAAATTGCAATAATAACGATGACGGTTTTACACCAACATTACCAGAAGCAACACAAACAGGGAAAAACACTTTTGGGTGTTATATTAATGGTAAATTATTAACACCACGCGACGGTACAGGTACTTTTAACTCTGCTGATAGAGGGATGAAATATTCTGGTCTTGGAGAAGGACCTAACTATTTATATAATGAATTAAAGGTACGTGATTTTAAAAGTGGTACTGGCGGATTATTAAAACTTCATTTAACAGAATTACATCAAAATGGTATTGGCTATTTTATAATTAATGAAAGCAATTGTGAGGGTCAATTAGAAGCAAACCAAACTATTAACATTACAGTAAGATGTTGGAATGAAAATACAAATTCATTTGAATGGTTTTGTTCAGTTCAAGACACAGGGACAATAAATATAAGCAGATATGATTTTGAAAATAGAATTATATCTGGTACATTTAGTTGTTCTGCTAAAAATAAAGATGATTCAAACGATATTATTGAAATTACCGATGGTAGATTTGATATAAAATGGGATAGTATCCCAAGTTTTCCTTAAAAAAAAGGTGTCATTTTATTGACACCTTAAATCTAATAAACAACTAAAATAAATTATTTATTAACTCAGTTGTTCCTCTTTAAACGGTCGGAACAACTACTAAAACTAAATTTACACAATAACTAAATACATTTATCATGAAAAATAAAATACTTATAAAAGCACTATGGTTATCTTTATTAATAATTACACTAGCAAACTGCAACAATAACGACAACGAATTTACACCAACCCTACCAGAAGCAACACAAACAGGGAAAAACACTTTTGGTTGTTTTGTAGATGGTAAATTATTAACACCACGTGACGGCACAGGCACTTTTAACTCTGCTGACAGAGGTATGGTTATGTTTGTACACGGAACTTCACCTAGTTACACTTATAACGAATTAAAAGTTGTAAATTATAAAGATAATGGTAATCGAATAGATTTTCATATTACTGATTTACATTTTAATGGCGAAGGTATCTTTGATATTGATGAGAGTAATTGTGAAAAAGGACTTTTGGCAAATCCAACTATTAATTTAAGATGCAGACTATTTGATGATGTCAATAATACTTATGCATGGTATTGTTCTATAAGTGGAACTGGTAGTATAACAATAACTAAATATGATTTTGATAATAAAATATTTGCATCAATTTTTGAATGTAGCCTCCAAAATGAGAATGATAGTTCAGATATAAAAGTCTTGACAGAAGGCAGGTTAGATATCAACTGGTTTACATTAAGCGGTTCAAGTTTTCCTTAAAAAAAGGTGCCATTAAAATGACACCTTAATCTCTAATAAACAACTAAAAATTAAATTATTTATTAACTCAGTTGCTTAACTTTCAGCAGTAAAAGCAACTCTTAACCGTAAAATTATGAAGAAATTTTTTACAATCACTACAATTTTAGTACTATTTTTAAATTTAAAAGCACAAGAACAAACAACAATTAACATAGATTCTATGTTAGTTAATATTGACAAATCTAGTTTGGCAACCAATATTATATATGATAGAGCATATCCTTGGGCAAATTTAACTAAATTTAACGATTCCATAAACGTATCAAACATTAGTCATTTTAAACAAGCAGTAAACGATATTTATAAAGCATCTAATGAGGAAGTTTTTTATTCAAATAAATGTATAACAAATATTATAGAAAATAACGATGACTCAAGTACTGTTAACATTGGTGTCATAAATACCATATTTTATGAACTTAATTATAATGAAGAAAATGAACAAAATGGTGGTTTAAAAATTATAGATAATAAATTTGAAAAAATAAATAATGACAAACCCTCTTTTAATAGTAATCATGTTTTTATAGCAGCGGCTTTAAAAAAGAATTGTAGAGGCGAAAATATTACTTTTCATTTTGATGAAAATTTAATATTAGAACATTCGCCAAATAAAGAATTACAAAATTTAATAGTTAATTTTGACACAAACGTAGAATATACGGTTATAAATAACGGTAACTTAATTAGTAATAATATTCAAATTCAATACACAGAAGACGGTTATAAAAATGTAACTTTTATAGCTACTTTTATAGATGGGACTTCAAAAACAACTTTTTCAACCACATATGTTAAAACTACAGCACCACCACCAGGTTTGATTCCTCTTGTGTCAGACTATCCATACCAAGGTTACTTAAATGAGTTAGAAACACAAGAAGGAGAAATAAACGGTCAATTAGAATATCGTGTTTTTAATAGATTTATTAATGGTGATTCAAATAACCAAGCCGATAATTTAATGAAACCCATTATTATCATTGATGGTTTTGATCCAGGCGATAAACGTAAAATAATTGATGATGATTTTAATGGGAATCAAGATATTCATAATTCTATAGTAGATCTTATGTTTTATATTGATTCTGAAAATAATCATCATCTTATTATTCAAGAATTACAAGAACTCGGCTACGATGTAGTCGTAGTAAATCATCCAACCTATTTAAGAACATATGATACACCAATAATTTTAGATGGTCCTTGTGGTTTGACTTTTACATTAACAAGTTATAAAGTAGATGGTGGTGCAGATTATATAGAGCGTAACGCAATGAATCATATAACATTATACCAACATTTAAATGAAGAACTAGCACAAAACGGAAGTGAAGAAGAATTGGTCATTGTCGGCCCAAGTATGGGTGGTCAAATATCACGTTATGCATTAGCTTATATGGAAAAACAATACGAAGAAACTAACGAAGACATTTGGCAACACAATTGTAGTCTTTGGGTAAGTGTAGATAGTCCACACTTAGGCGCAAATATACCAATGGGTATTCAGTCTTTGTTAAATTCGGTATATGATACTGGTAGTGTTGAGGCAGCTGATTTTGTAGAAAAACAATTAGGTTCAAAAGCAGCTCAACAACAAATCATTGAACAATACAGTGGTAGAAATGGTGATAATTTAAAACAAGATTATTTAAATGCAAGAACAGTTTCTCAAGGTTTCTCAACAGATAGAGGTAATCCGTTTTTTATACAATACTATAACAATTTATACAGTAATGGTCTAGATGGTAGTAATGGTTACCCTGAAAACTTATTAAAAATTGCCATAGTAAATGGTTCTTTAACTAGTTCAAAACAATATGAAAGTCCTTTTGATGAAATTGGTACACCTATATTAAACGAAACAAAATATGATGTTAATTATTTAGACATCAGTAATACAACAACTACAAGTTTTGCACCCAATAATGATAAAACATTAAAAATAGTTGGACAAACAAATTTTATTGGGCATTCTGTTACTTTAGAAGCCTATAATTTACCATCTAATGGTAATAGTCATAAAATTTCATATTATAAAACAAAAAAATTAGGAGGTTGGGATGATCATAATAGATATATTACAAATAATAACTCTAGAGGTAATTTAGATAATCTTTCTGGCGGATGGTTTCCTGCACAAAATGATGTTGCAAAAGAGATAGAATTGAGCAACCCATCAGAAGATGTTTTATGGGGTACAATTTCAGTAAATAATTGGGATACGGTAAGAATAAATCATGCTTCAACCTTTATACCAACAGTAAGTGCATTAGGTTTTAATAATCCAGATTTTAATTGGGGCGAAGTAATTGGTAATAGAAATTTGGTATGTACTAATGAAATCCCTTTTGATAGTTATTATGGTGAGAGTAAAAACACACAGCACACATCATTTACTCAAGAAAGTTTTAATTGGTTTAAAGAGGCCTTAGAAGCAACGAGAACTGACCAACCTGTATTGCCTAGTCCAACGGTTTTTTTAGACAGTGATGATATATTAGGAGAGTTCGCAATTTGTGATGGTAATAATGAAGAATATTCATTTACCAATTGTAAAATTGCTTCTACACCTACATGGCAAGTTTCAAGTAATTTAACAATTATTGGTTCAAACGTTGGCGAATCTGTTTTAGTTGAAAAAAATGGAAATAGTG
>CAYQTF010000142.1:0-6699 GCA_964420345.1 uncultured Flavobacteriaceae bacterium | reverse complement strand
TTAATATAAAATAATTACGAAGAAATTCTTTCCATTAACCATTCTCAAAAACCTATAAATTTATGTAATGATTTATAATTATATTGATATTTTTTGCAAGATTAAAGTTGAAATATTTTGAATAGTTTTTACTCGTGATTATTCATCCATCAAGATATTGAAACACAGATTTTACGGATTATTAAATGACTAAATTTTTACAGATTAAAATTTGCAAAGCAAATTAACAATCGTTTAAATATTTAAGTAGTCAAATTTTGTGTAATCAGTTCAATATATGTCTTTTAACTATTATCTGACTGAAAAGATTCAAATGAATTTATCGAAAATTTAAAAATATAGATGGTTTTTGTTTTTTTATTATATATTTGTCCTTATTTATAATTAATCTAAATAAAAATAATGAAAAATTCACTAACTACAATTCTATTAATAATTATTACAATCCTTTTTATCTCTTGTGATAAAGACAGTAAAACCGATAAAACTACCTCAACTAAAAAAATTGGCGTTTTGCTAGTAAATCATGGGTCTGTTTCAAAAAAATGGAGAGATATGCTAATCGATATGGAAGGTCAAGTAAAAGAAGAAATATTGGCAAATCCGAAAATATCTAAAGTAACGTCTGCTTTTATGGAATATACAGAACCTTCCATAGCTACAAGAATGAAAGAATTTGACGCTGAAGGTTTTGACGAAGTGATTGTTGTACCAGTTTTCTTAACTGTAAGTTCGCATTATAGCCATGATATACCCGTGATTTTAGGTGTTAGTGCTGACCCAAAAGCACAAATGGAAATTGGTAAAGAAAAAATAGATATTTATAAAGCCAAAGCAAGAATTAGCATAACTCCGCCTTTAGATTACTCTACAATTTTAAAGAAAAATATAGAGCGTCGTGTAAAAGCGTTAAGTAAAAATTCAGAAAACGAAGGTGTTTTATTAGTTGCTTATGGCGATAAAATGTATAACCAACAATGGGAAGAAATGGTAGATGAAATCGGTAAATTTTTAAAAATAAAAACTGGTCATAAAAGTATTGCTTATTCTTGGTGTGGCCATTTAGTTGGTTATTCTACAGAACCTACTGTAGAAGGAATAAACGAATTATTAAAATTAGAAGATACTGTAATTGTAATACCTGTTTTAGTTGCAAATGACCCTTATTTTCAGAAAGACATTATTCAAAAAGCAGTAGATATGGTTTCTGGAAATGTATTGTATAAACAAGATGCTATTTTACCAGATAATAACCTTAACAAATGGGTTATAGATATTTCTAACAAAACTGCCGAAAAATTATAATTTAGTTAATAGAACCTACCTTATAAATGATTTTATTTCTAAAACTAGAATCAAGAAAAATTATTGCCACAATAATTGTAGCGATAGTTTTCCTTTATTTTTGGATGAATGGTCCACTTTTACAAAACATCGAAATTCTTAGTTTAGAATCTATTAAAAATGTTTATTCCAAACCTGTTATGGTTGGTGAAAAAGGTGTAAATAAAGGTTCTAAAAGCAATTTTAAAACTCTAAATTTATCCGAAGAAAACAAATTTGGTTACGGCTTACTTTTAAATAAAAAAATAATTGCTAAAAACTGGGGATTAATTGCAGATGCAAATAACAATCCTGGTTTGTCTAAAACAATACAAAAAGAAATTTTAGAACATGCAATATATTTTTCTGATAAGAATAAAAAAGTAGCATTAAAACCAGCAATGGGTCTATATTATGCAACAATAAGTAATAATAAAACTACTTCCATTTATTTAGAAAGTACCGCAATTATTAAAAATATTAGAGGTTATGCTGGTGAAATAAATGTTGGTGTTTTTATCGATGAAAATGGGTTTATACAAAGCGTAAAACATATTGCCTCTAAAGAAACACAAAGTTATTTAGCCGACATTAAAAATGCTGGATTTTATGAGCAATTCAAATTAGTGAATATTACAAAAGGACCACAAGAAATTGATGCTGTTTCGGGTGCAACTTTAACATCCGAAGCAATTACCAAAACGGTTTCTGAATTAATTAAAATTGGCACACCTTACCCAATTTCTAACTATGCAGAAATAGATGAAATAAATTCATTTAGTGTAAAAGCATTTTTAAATAGCACTTGGATTTTACATATTATTGTTATCTTTTTAATGTTCTTTTTCGCTATACAACGTTGGAAGAAAAAATCGAAAAAATCTATACTAATGTTGTACATTTTATCTGTAATTTATTTGGGTTTTTTCTTAAATAACTCATTTACTTATGTTTCGTTTTTACATCCTTTTTTAGGCACTTCGGTTTCTTCTTTAGTTGGTTTGTACTCATTATTCGTTTTGCTTGGCGCAATTTGGGGGAAGAATACGTATTGCAAATATATTTGTCCGTTTGGTAATATTCAGAAGTTAATCATACAAGCAAATCCTGTAAAATCACAACGAAAATTCTTTTTATCTAATAAAACTATAAAACGAATTCGTGCTGCAATTACTTTAATATTGATTACAGGTATTTTATTAGGTTTACGCAACTGGAGTAACTTTGAATTGTTTCCAGATTTATTTGGGTTAAGCATTTTAAGTGTTTGGTTTGTAATTGCTGTAATTACAGTTTTATCTACAGTAGTTTACCCAATGATTTGGTGTAGATTACTTTGCCCTACAGGTGCAGTTTTAGATGGTTTGTCCGACTTAATGAAACCTAGAAAAAAATCTTAATCCAACGTAACTATTTAAAATTACTGTTGTCCGATAAAAATTATAAACAAACACTAAAAACCCAATAAAACAAAGAAGTAAGTAGATATTTGTAAAACGACACCTTACTTTTAAAAAATTAATTAAATAATTACTGCCAAACTCACTTTCTTTTTTAAACAAAATATTATCAAATAGTTACAATATAGTCTTTTGTCTAATATCTAATAGCGAAGCGATCTAATGTCTTTATCGGACAATACTAATTTAAAATAATTGTTGTTTACAAAGATTATTGACAAGTGCGAAAAATCAAAATAGTTTATTTGTGTATTTGTTTAATCGTCTAAAAACAGGTACAACGGTTCAGAGAAAAACATGAATTATTGCCAGAACCAATAAAATAGAACACCTTTTGCTTTTCATAAATATCAATACAAATGGTTTATTAAACTTACTTAGTTTTGTTAGGTTTAAAAAGGTGGTTTTTGGTTCACACATTTAAAAATCTTTAGTAACCCGAAAATGTATATTACTAATTTAAAAAAATTACATTCTATTTATAATCCACTGCTTAAAATCTGCAAAATTCTGCGGCGCAACTCCATGACCAACAGTATATTCTTTATATTGATGTTTTATATTTAGATCTTCTAAAAACGGCGCTGCTTTTCTAGCCCAATCTACTGGCAAAACTTGATCTACAGAACCGTGGGAAATAAAGAAATCTAAATTAGTATGATTGTCTATTCTATAATCATTTGGTAATAATTCGGTATTTAAGTAACCACTTAATGCAATAATATTGTTAATTTTTGTTGGGTTTCTAAACGCATAAGCATAACTCAAAATACAACCTTGACTAAAACCAAGTAAAAATAATTTATCGGTATTTGGTTTATATTTAGTTATTATTTCATCTACAAAACTCTCAATTTTCAATAAAGATTCTCTTGCTTCGTCTAGATTACTTCTATTATTAGCATTGCCATCAAAATTAATAGTGTACCAAGCGTAACTACCAAAACCCATTGGCAATGGTGCTTGTGCGCTTATAATTAACAATTCATCTGGCAATTCTGACGCAAATGAAAACAAGTCTTGCTCATTACTGCCATAACCATGTAGCAAAATTAATAATGGTGGGTTTTGGCTTTTTATTTTTGGTTCTCTAACAATATATTCTAAAGACATTTTTTTATCGTTTTTGATTTTATAACAGTTTCTATATATTCTTTTTCAGGATTACTTTCTGCTGTAATTCCTCCACCAATATACAAATTAATTTCACTTTTAACTACTTGCATACAACGCAGATTCACAAATAAGTTACTCGTTTTTTGATGTAATTTATATGCTGAATTTTCTATGTTTTTTCGATTACTTTTTCGAGATTCTTCAAAATTCAATTCTCCTAAAAAACCAGTGTAAAATTCTCTTTTATAATTTTCGTTTTCTAAAATAAATTGTTTTGCATCTTCTTTAGGCAAACCACAAACTGCTGGCGTTGGATGCAAGGTTTTAATAATTAACCCTAAAGATTGCTTTGATGAAATTCTTCCCGAAATATCGGAACATAAATGTAATAAATTACCTGCTTTTATAGTAGTAGCATTATTGCTTTTACAATTAATATTTGAATTTTGTAATTGATTTAATATATAATCGGTTACATATTTTTGTTCTTCAATTTCTTTTTCGTGCCACGTAACATCTAAGGTGTTTTTATATTCTTGCGTACCTGCTAAAGACATCGTTTTAAAATTATTGTTTTTTATTTGCACCAACGTTTCTGGCGTTGCTCCTAACCAAAGACCAATTTTTGGGTGATACCAAATGTAAACAAACGCATTTTTATAATTTTGTAATAAATTGAAAAAAGTTTTTATAGCATTAAAACTTGACATTTCAAAAATTTCTTTTCTAGATAAAACTATTTTTTTGGTAGGACTTCTTTTAATAAATTCTATCCCTTTTTTTACTAATGCGATGTGTTTTTCTTTATGGAAATTTTGTCCCGAAATTTCGAGATTGAATTTTGTTTCGAAATTTAGGGGTTGAATTTTGAATTCTATATCTTTTATACTAAATGAAGAAATTTCGCATTGATCTAAAGAGAATAATAGTGTCTTTTTTGTAGTGTCAAAAGGAGCAAAAACAAATCCCTTTTGTGAATAATTATCTAAATAGTTTATAGTGTCACTATTTTGACTAATAAAAGTTACTGCATCAAAAAAAGGTTTTCTATAACAAGTAAATGGTGAATTTTGTTTTAAAGCAAAATCAATTTTTTGTTTTAAAATAGAAAGATTATCAGTCACTTATTATCTATTCTCAGGCATTACAATGTTAGTCAATTTACACAATGAAATTAATTTTCCTTCTTCATCCTCAATTCTAATTTCCCAAAGATGCAGTGTTTTACCTTGATGTATCATTTTGGCAGTCGCTTTTACAATGCCATCGCGTTTACTTCTAATATGATTTGCAGTAATTTCTATACCTCTAATTTCAGATTCGCCATTCTCAATAAATAAATGTGATGCTGCGCCACCAAGAGTTTCTGCCAAAGCAACCGATGCACCACCATGTAATAAACCATTAGGTTGTAATACTTTTTCGTTTACAGGCATGGTTGCAACTAAGAAATCTACACCAACTTCGGTATAAACAATACCTAACGTTTCCATTAGTGTGCCTTTAGATGACATGTTTAACAAATGAAGAATTCTTTTTTCTGGCATAATTATTTAGTAATAATCTGCAAAAATACTATATTTTAATTAAGTTTTTATAATTTTGCAATAAATAATTCTATATAAATTAATGTATAAATTTAGATTAATATTAGACCTAAAAGAGGAAGATGTAATTAGAGAAATTGCAATCGCTAAAGAATTTACTTTAGAAGAACTGCATCAAACTATTTTAAATGCTTTCGGATTTGACGGGCAAGAAATGGCTTCGTTTTATCATACAGATACTGATTGGAATCAAGGTGATGAAATACCTTTATTTAATATGAGCGAGCAAGTTGGTGGCTTATCACAAATGCGTGATTATAAAATTGAATTCTTGTTTAATCAAAAAAATAAAAACATGATTTACGTCTATGATTTTTTAAATTTATGGACTTTTTTTGTAGAATATATTGACGATTATAATTCTACAGAAGACAAATCTATACCATTATTACTTTTTTCTTTAGGCGATTTACCAAAAGAAGCACCAAAAAAAGAATTTGAAGTTCAAAAAAATGAAGACGATGATGAATTTGATATCTTTGATGACGATGATGAATTTGGGGAATTTTATTAAATATAAATTTTTCCGTAGAGACGTTTTGCAAAACGTCTCTACGGAAAAATTGTAACAAAATCAAAACTTGGTCGTCGTATAGAAAACTAAAATCAATTCTTTTGGAAACAATTCTTTCATTAAAAAATTTAGATAAAAAATTCGGATCTGTACACGCAGTAAACAACCTTTCTTTTGATATTCAAAAAGGAAATGTTTACGGTATTTTAGGGCCAAATGGCTCAGGAAAATCAACCACGCTAGGTATTATATTAAATGTAGTTAATAAAACTTCGGGCGAATTTAGTTGGTTTAATGGTGCTATAAAAACTCATGATGCCTTAAAAAAAGTTGGTGCAATTATAGAGAGTCCTAATTTTTATCCAAATATGAGCGCTTATGAAAATTTACGTTTGGTTTGTAAAATAAAAGAAATTTCGACTACTAAAATTGATGAGAAATTAAAACTCGTAGGTTTATTAGATCGAAAAAATAGTAAATTCAAAACCTTTTCTTTAGGTATGAAACAACGTTTGGCTATTGCTTCTGCTTTACTTAATGATCCAGAAATATTAATTTTAGATGAACCTACAAATGGTTTAGATCCTCAAGGAATTCATCAAATACGTGAAATCATCCAAGAAATTGCAAATAATGGCACTACTATTTTACTGGCATCACATTTATTAGACGAAGTAGA
>CAYQTF010000141.1:0-6722 GCA_964420345.1 uncultured Flavobacteriaceae bacterium | reverse complement strand
ATCAACAATCTCCAATCGTTAATCTTTTTTTTACATTTGTAATATTTTGAAAAAACCATTTTATAATTCTCCCCAACTTTTATATGTGTCCCGTTTTTACCTCACTCACACCGTGACTCAAAGTCACGGTGTGAGTAGTTAACGCTAGTAAAAAACAATTATTATTGGAAAAACCAATCTAATGAAACTTCAAAACGCCAGCATTAATAACCACATCTAAACGATTCTCTTTAGGCGGAATTGGGCAAGAATATTTAGGATTATAAGCACAATACGGATTATACGCCTTATTAAAATTAAGTACAATTTTATAATCTTTTGTAATATCATTTAAAGACAAATCCATAAATCTGCCACCTGCGTAACTTTCTTTATTGTTTGTTAAATCTGTAAAAGGTAAAAACAAATGGTGTTTATACTCAGGATCTGTATTTGTAGTACTTTGATAAATATTAAGAGAATATTCTTTATCCTTTATTTTAAAAGTAGCAATGCCGTAAGTTACATATTTTGCTAATCTACTTGTTGTAGTTAGCATTTCAAAAGGTATTTCTTCTGGTGTTCTTTTAAAATCAGCTATAACTCTTAAATCTTCATTAATATCAAAAAAATGTAAACTGGAAAACTTAATAAAATCCTCTTTAGTTAACGGAGATTCTTTAATATCAGCATATTGTAAATTCAATTTGTATTGAAATTCTTTAGTTTCTTTTATCGCAATATTTTCCTTCTTTTGTGCACAATTTAAAAGGGAAACTAATAAAGTAAGTAGTATTACAATATTTTTCATGTTCTAATAATTTAGTAGTTCTCAAAAATAATCAATTAAAATTAAAGGAGATTAAAATTATGGTTCTATGTTGTTTATATGACGTTTTCTTTTGTGTTTTGATATTTAAATGTTGGGATTTATTTGGGATTTGGAACTTGATTTTTGGAAATTTTTTACATTTCACCAATATTAAAAAATATAATGCTACCCACTATAAGCAGCGTAGAACTGTTTTTTCTTTGTGACTTTACGAGATTATTTTTTTAAAAAAAAGGTGTTTCAAAAACTAATTCGCGCCAAATAATCAAAATGCAAACCTTCTAATAATAATTCACATTTTAAATTACATTCTTCTGAAATTCTTTGTAAGGTATTAAAATCTATATATAACCAGTCAAACGATTTACTTTGTTGGTTTTTATAGGTCATTTTAAAAGTTGTTTCGCCATAATAATTAGCATTTGCATCAATAGCATAATCGCCGTTTTCATCTTCAAACATATAAATTACATCGGTGGAATCTAATAATATTTGTCCGTTTGGATTTAATAATGTTTTTAGATGTTTTAAGAATTTGGGTAATTGTTCTAATTTTCCACACATTCCAGCACCATTCATTAATAATAAGATAGTGTCAAATTTTACGTTTTTTAATTCCCAAATATCCTGAATTTCAGCATTTTTAATACCACGTAAATTACAGGTTTTAATTGCTCCTTCCGAAATATCTATTGCTAAAACCTCTTTGTTGTTTTCTTGAAGATGTAAACTATGACTTCCTGCACCACAACCAATATCTAAAGTTTTACCTGAAGTTATTTCTAGTGCTTTTTGTTCCAGTAATGGCATTTCAGAAAAACCTCTAAAAAGATATGGTAACGGATAAACACCATTTTTTTCAAAAGTAGAATTGGTGATAATATCTTCGGTATAATTACCGTTTTGGTAATCTAATAATGCTTGACTGTAGATTTCCATAACAATTATTTATTTTTGAACACTGAACACTGAACACTGAACACTGAACACTGAACACAAAACTATTCCCCAATACTACCAAGTTCAACACCTTCAGAATAAGCAACTTGAATGTTGTTTTCGCTAAATGCTTTTTTGATATTCTCGTAACAAGCAAAAGTAACTTCCCAATAATTATCTGGGTGAACATAAGGTCTAACGGCAACTTGTACCGAATGCGAGTCATAACCTTCAATACCAATTTCTGTTTTTGGTTCGTTTAGTATGTCGGTAATCGGTTCAATAGCATTTAATATTATTTTTTTTACTTTCGGATAAGATTCAGAATATGGCATGGTGATGTCAATTTCTAATCGTATAACATCTTTTTCTGAATAATTTGTAATTACATCACTTGTTGCTTTGGAATTTGGTATGATTAAAGTTTTATTTCCTGGGGTTATTACTGTAGTATGAAAAATACCAATTTCAGATACTTTACCAAACCTTCCGTCAATATCAATCCAATCGCCAACTTTATAAGGTTTTAGACTTAATACTAAAAGTCCAGACGCCAAATTGCCTAAACTACCTTGTAAAGATAAACCAATTGCTAAAACAGACGCACCAATAATGGTTGCAAAAATACTTAAATCAACACCTGCAACACCTGCAGCAGCAAGTATAACGGCAACTTTTAATATTACACTTAATATAGAAAGTATAAAAGGGCGAATAGAATCTGACAAATTACTTTTTTGTAGTAATTTTTCCACTAAAGATATTAATTTTTTTATAACCTTAAAACCAATCCATAAAATTAAGATAGCACCAATAACACTCGGCGCAAATTTTATAATATTATCTAAAGCAAGACTTGAATATTCGTTTATTTTATCCATTTTTTTTAAAAATTTAATTGCAAAAATACCAATTTATCTAAAGAAATAAATAAGATTTAATTAAAAATTAATTTTCCTGTAAAAAGTGCTTCCACATTAATTATATTAGGTTGATTAAAACTGATTACGTTTCCTGTGCTAAATATAGTACCTTCAATTTTCTGAATCGGATTTACCAACATGTCATTAGATGATTTATGTGTAATATTTACAGTATTAGTGATTAAATCTTGACCTTCGAATCTAGAACTTCCAGCAAAAAAACCGAGACTTAAGTTTTCTGTCGTTCCTTTTATTTTAAAAACTGAATTTCCGTTTGCAGATATATTTAAGGATTCATTGTTTACTGTTAAATCAAAATCGGCAATATTTAAAAAACTACTATTAAAATCTTCGGATAATAAAAGTAGATTAGGATATTCTAATATACCTTCTGAACTTATAGATCTAGAAGTGTCTGCTCTTATTTCTGTAATATTTGGTGAGGTAACTATTATTTTGGTCAAAGCATATTCTCTTACAAAATTACAGCCATTATTATCTTCTATTACTAATTGTCCACCTATTACGGTTGTAAAAATTTCATCTAATAGGTTTTCTCCTGTTTCAATAATTATTTTTTGTTCTTCGCCTTGTTTTAGAACTAAGGAAATTTCATTGCCAACTATTATTTTTGTAAATGATTCTAAAACAATCTCTTGTTGCACAATTCCACCTGTAGATTCAAAGCAATCTTTCGGATTGCAATTACTTAGAATGATAATTAAAAAGAGATAAACACTGTTTTTAAACATATCACAAATATAGTTTAATAAATAATTTTAAAAAAGAATAAAATGGTATTCATAAATCTAAAATAAAATTATATTTGCCAAACTTAAAATAAGTTCTTTATCATGTTAAACCGAAGACATATCCGAATTAAAGTAATGCAAAGTTTTTATGCATTATTAATTAGTAAAAATAATTCTTTAGATAAAGAATTAAAATTCCTTTATTTTAATATTGATAAATTGTTTGAACTATATGTTCTACAATTAAATTTATTAATTGAATTGCAAAAATTAGCAAAAAAAAGATTAGCAATTCTAAAGAAAAACAGAATTGCTAAAACCATTAATGAAGAAGGTTATGTTAATTTTATTTCTAATAATGTAATTGAAAAATTTGCTAATTCAATAAGTTTAGAAGAATTTACAGAAAATAAAAAAGCAAATCATTGGGAAAATGCGAATGAATATGTTCAGATTATTTGGGATGAAATTTTAAAAAGTGAGTTTTTTGAAGTTTATGCGTCTATTAAAAGTCCTAATTTTAATCAAGATAAACAACTTATCCTAAATATCTACAAAAAAATTATAGCACCAAACGATAAATTGGCAGATTATTTTGAAAGTGAAAACATTGGTTGGTTAGATGATTTACCTTTTGTGAATACGGTTATTGTAAAAGAAATATCAAAATTGTCAGAAAAAAAATCGTTTACTATACCAGACTTATATAAGGATGAAGAAGACCGATTGTTTGTAAAAGAACTATTTCAAAAAACAGTATTAACACATACAGATCATGATGCTATCATAGATGAACTAACACCAAATTGGGAATATGACAGAATAGCAGGTATGGATTTAATATTAATTAAAATGGCAATTACAGAGTTTTTAAAATTTCCGTCTATTCCAACAAAAGTGACAATAAATGAATATTTAGAGTTAGCAAAAGATTATTCATCAGATAAAAGTAGTTTTTTTATTAATGGCGTTTTAGACAAAGTTTTAAAACTATATAATAAAGAAGAAAAAATCACCAAAATAGGTAGAGGTTTATTTTAAAATCATTAATTTTGAAAACTTTAAAGAATATTACTAATTATAAAATAGAATACAATGAAAAAATTATCAATGATAGTATTGGCAATAATTGCAATTACTATATCATCTTGTAAAGAAGATGCCACAGCAAAAATTAAAAAGGAAAATTTAGAAAAAGCAAAAACTAGAAATGTAGCAAATAGAGTTGATGCACCTGTAATTACTTTTGAAAAAACAGAACACGATTGGGGTAATGTTAATGAAGGAGATAAATTAGAAACAATTTTTAAATTTACAAATACTGGTAAATCTGAGTTGATAATTACAAATATTAAAGCAAGTTGTGGTTGTACTGTACCAAAAAACTGGAAAAAAGAACCAATCATGCCAGGCGAAGAAAGTGAATTTACTGTACAGTTTAACACTAAAAATAAACTAAATAAACAAAGTAAAAACATTACCATTACTTGTAACACTAACAAAGGTAAAGAAATTGTTAAAATTAAGGTTAATGTAAAACCAGATCCTGCGCAAGAAAAAATTAGAGCAGAAAGAAAAAAGAAAAATGCAGAAAAAGCTGCAATAAGAAAAGCAGAACAAGCAGCAAAAGCAGCAGCAGAAAAAAAATAAGTTAAAATATGAATTACTTAACAATTATATTACAAACTACAGGTGGCGGAATGCCTTCATATTTCTATATTATAGCAATGTTTGCTATTATGTACTTTTTTATGATACGACCTCAAATAAAGCGTCAAAAAAATGAAAAAACATATAGAACATCGCTTAAAAAAGGCGATAAGGTAATAACCACTAGTGGTATTCACGGAAAAATAGTAGATTTAATAGATAAGGATAATACGTGTATTATTGAAACTACTGCTGGTAGAATTAAATTTGAACGTTCTGCTATTTCTATGGAACTGAGTAAAAAATACGCACAACCAATAGTTAAAAAGTAAATACATTCATATTAAAATAATAAAATCTCGAGATGAATTCTCGAGATTTTTTTTTGCCAAATGATAAAAAAAATATTTAAATACGGTTTTATTAGTACAATTATAGGATTACTATTTATTCTTGGACTAGATTATTACATCCGAAAAACGACAAGTAAATATATTTTTTCTAACATCGAAAAAGTGCCTAACTGTTATACAGCATTAGTACTTGGCGCAAAAGTTTATGACGATGGAAGACTTTCAGGTGTTTTAAAAGATAGAGTAGATACTGGTTTAGATTTATACAGGTTAGGTAAAATAAAACGCTTTTTATTAAGTGGCGATCATGGTAGGAAAGATTATGATGAGGTAAATCAAATGGAAAAATACCTAGTAAGCAAAGGTGTAAAAGAAGAGTCCATTTTTTTAGATCATGCTGGTTTTGATACTTATGATAGTGCTTATAGAGCTAAACATATTTTTTTAGTAGATGATGTAATAATTATTTCACAAAATTTTCATATTAAAAGAGCAATTTATATTGCTAGAAAATTAGGTTTAGATGCTTATGGGGTTAAAGCAGATAAACACAACTATGGTATAGCCAAAAAGATGCTAATTAGAGAGAAAATCGCAAATATTAAAGCCTTTTTAGAGTTATTAATAAAGAAAGAATCTAAATATCTGGGTAAAGAAATTTCAATAAAAGGAGATAGCAAAAAAAGTTATGATTAAAAAAGTGCTTTTTCTTTTGCAAATCCAAAAAGGAGTTTATATTTGCACTCGCAATTAGAGATTTGCAAAGACTACTGGAGAAATGGCAGAGTGGTCGAATGCACTGGTCTTGAAAACCAGCGAGGGTCAAACCTCCGGGGGTTCGAATCCCTCTTTCTCCGCAAAAAAAATCTCAACTAAAGTTTAGTTGAGATTTTTTTATTTTTAAAAATGTTTTGTAGTATTAAAATTTCACTTCTAAAACTTTAGTTATTAAATTTCCGTTTTCGTAGTATTCAACAAACCATTTTGAGTCCTTTTTATATAGGTAGCCTTTTTTGTTGTTAAGTAAATAAACATCTTTCTTACTTGTATGTAATAAAGTATATTTAACTTTTGGTGAACTATCTACTAATTGAAATCCATTTTTTATTTTTTGCGCATATAATGTTTCTGTTTCAATATTAGAAACTGTATTGTTTAGTACTGAATCTAAATTTTGATGTACAGGATTTTGGTTAATAGTAAGTTCTTTTTTTATTTCTTTAGGTTTTGTTATTTTAATATTTTCAACAACTTTTGTTTGTTTATAGATGTAATTCAAATTATTGAAACTCAT
>CAYQTF010000140.1:0-6848 GCA_964420345.1 uncultured Flavobacteriaceae bacterium | reverse complement strand
TAATTGTTTTTTTTGTAAAGATAAGAAACCCATACATTAGGTGGTAGAACCTAAATATTTAATTCTTTTTTGAAATCAATATTTAAGTTTATTAAATAATCTGCAATATCATAACCTTGTATTTTTTCTTCAGCAGTTGTGTTTTTTTCTAAAAAATCTGAAATAATATAGTTTACTTTTTTAGGAAGTTTTGGTAGTATGTTTTTCCATATTTTATATCCGTTTGAATCAGGAAATAATATTACATCTCTACCTTTTAGTACATTTTTTGTTTGTTTTAATAAATTCTGAATACCACCACATGATAACCAAATAAACTCTGGCAAATAAATACTTGAAATTATTGCTGTCTTTTCACTTTCTACGATTGCAATAGGTCGTGTTTTATCTGTATTAATTAAATGTAACCCAAATAAACATTGCTCTAAATTAAAACTATTAATTTTTTCAGTTTTATGTATCCATTTTATATATTTAATTGGTTTTTTTACTCTTTTACAAGTGTTTTTATCATACAACATTATTTTACCAGTTCTTATTCTTTCATTTTCATCAAATTGCCAAAATACCGTTGCATTTTGCCAAGTAGTTGAAGTACCAATTTTATATTTTTCTATTAATTCTTGTGTTATTTCTTTTCCGAATAATTGTATTTCTAAAAAATGGATAAAATTATTTGTGTTTGGTTTTTTAATACTTTTATTAAAAATTTCTGTTGGTATAAATGATGTTGGTTTTGGCTTTATTTTTGGCGGAATATATGTAGTTTTATTGTCAAAATAATATTTGTGATTAGTATCTTGAAAATACTGTTTTGGTGGATAATGCCAGTTACATTTTATTAATCTGCTACATTTCCCTACATCATCACGTAAATATTTATTGTCATTATGAGTATCAACATATCTCGTAAATGTTCTTTCTTCACAATTTGGACACTTATGTATTGATTTCATTGACTTATATGGTTCTAAAGTATGTCTGTGATTACTCATTATTTTAATAAAGTTGTAAAAAAAAAGTATTAATTTCATCTTCATTTCGTTCATTTGCTACATAAATATTAATAAAAAATGAATGTAATGAACGAAATGAACGTAAAAACTAACATTTTTTTTCGATAAAAAATATAATACCATATGACTTTCGTTCTTTTTCAAAACCACTATTTTCTAACCTTTTTGTTAAATTTTTTCGTGATACTGGTCTTAAACCATTTTCATACGAATATTGTCTATATTCAGAATAAATTTCTTTTAGCAATTTGTGTTTTGTGTTTGATTTAGTGTAATTTTCATCATCTAAAAACATTAATACGCTATCACTTTCTTTCCTAAATTGTTTTAATTGGTTTTTTACTATTTCACTATAAGTGAATTTTTGGTTTATTAACAATCTTTGCAAACCAATTAAAACCCAATTAAATACTCCAGAGAGTTCATTTTCAATTATTTTTTTTGATAAATTTGGATCCTGGTCTTTTTCTTTGATGGTTACATCAAATGGTATAATTATAAAACGTCTGAAAAAAGCGTTAGTATTTTCGACTTCTTTTGGCAATTCGTTGGTATTAAATATAAATTTGGCATAATCATTAATAATTTGCGGATTTCCATAAGGCAAACGTGCTCCAACTGGTTCGCCTGAAACTAATTGTTTAAAAATAGTTGCTTCAAGTTTTCCTCCAATTTCACTTGCATAGTTTAATAATTTATTTGATAACATTGCTCTATGATAACCCTTTTCATCTGTTAAAGATTGTAAGGAGTAGTTTGAAATATTTTGTTTTCCAAGTAATGCACTCATAATTTCAAACAATACACTTTTACCATTAGCACCAGTTCCATTAGCACCAGTTCCATATAGTAATAGTACTTTTTCTAATTTTAAAATACTGGTTTTAATAAAAATGTAGCCTAAATATTCTGCTAGAACTTGCTGCAATTCTTTTTCAGGTAAAACCGTATCTAAATATTTTTGAAATATTGATGCAGTTGCAGTTTTATCATAATTAAATGGTAATTGATATGTGATAAAATCTGACTGTTTAAAATCTCTTAAATATTGTTTATTTGGATTTATTTCAAATGTGCCATTCTCTAAATTTATTAAGGTAGTATTAGAGTTACTTGAAATTTCATTTAATCCAGCATCAGAAATAAATTGTTTAAATATTTCATCTTTGAAAGTGTGTAATTTGGCATCGAATTTATCTACGCCCATTTTTAAACATACTTTACCAAGAAAATCTTTAAAATCTTCTACACTTATTTGCTCCCAAAACTCTGAATTATATAAATAAATCATTTCGTTTTTTCTACATAAATCAAAGTTATTTTCATTTGCTTTTTTTAACAAAATCTCAATTACTGATACTATGTAATGCTTTTTTTGAATTTTTGTTTTTGCATCTAATATTTCAGCATATTCTCTAAAATCTACATTTTCAATTAAATCTAACAATTCGAGTAAAATATTTTTTGCTCTTTTTTGTTTTTTTAGTTCTTTATTTGCCTTGATTTTAGATTTTAAACTGTCAAATTCATTGACTATTTCGTTAATTCCTATTTTTGTTTTCATTTTTGCCATTTTATAAGGTTATTGGTTAAATCAAATAAAATCTTAAATCTATTTACCTTTATAATTTGGCTTATTTTATATTCTGAAGTGCCTTTTTTTTCTTTGAAAACCATTAAGGAAAGAATATAATTAAAAAACTTAATTGTTTTTGCATCATTATTTTTTTTAGTATCTTGCACTTGATTTTTAACCGAATTGAAATTTGCCATTAAATCTTCTGAAGAATTAGTGGCATTTTGCTTTTCATTCTTCATTTTATTTATGTTTGATTTCCGTTAGTGATTCTTCCAGTTCGTTCAAACGAAAATAACGACGACTTCCTTTACGATAGGATTTCAAAAGTCCTTTTCTACACCAAGAATCTAATGTCATTGTAGTAATTCCAAAGTATTTTGCTGTAGATTTTCTTGATAATAATGTAATTCCTTTTTTCTGTTTTTGTTGTAAAAATTCTTTTAGTTTTTGGTCTAAAATATTTTTTATTTCTTCTAAAAATTCTTCTTTTGAGGTATCAAATATTTGAATTAATTTTGTTTTATTATTTTTCATATTCTTAATTTTTTAATAATTTTTCAATATCTGACAATAAATAATAAACTCTAGAACCTATTTTTTTTGGTTTTAGAATATTACTTTTCTTCCAATTATGTAAAGTACTTAAGTTTACTTCAAGCAATTCGCTCACATCTTTTCTGGTAAGGTATTTCTTAGTTGGTTTAGTAATTGATTTTTTTAAATTTCCTAATTGAAAATTTAATTCCTCTGAAATTTTTTTAAGCAGATTTTCCTCTGAAGTTCCTGTAAAAAATATTTTTTTCATATAGAAAAAGTTTTAGTATTTATTAATTATGACTAAAACCTACCTTTTGAAAAATATTTTATACATTTGTATTGCGAACAAGGGCATTAGATTTTATTTAGGTAAGACTTTTGTCCTTTTTTGTTTATACAAATGTAATATGATTTAATTAGATGTAAAATCTAATTATTGAAAGGGTTTTTACATTTCAAATCATAAACAACCACAAAAGGTCATATGTAGTGCATAAAATATAAATAATAGATTAAAATGTATTACATATGACCTTTTATGGTTGTTTGCCTTGTTGATAAGGTGTTGATAAGTATTCCAGAGTTTATATTTCTATTGTAATCTTAATTTAATAAGCAAATTCTACTGGACTCAACAACAATGAGTCCAGTAAAATTAATCTGAATACTGTTGTAAGATATGTTTTCTTCTATCAGCATAATATTTAATATAGTAAGGTTCTAAACTAATAATAAAATCTTTAATATTTTTAAAAGTTAAAAATAAACTGACTTTAAAATCTTCATTAAAATCTGTTCCTAAATTAGTGTAATAGAAAAAATTAGTAAAAGCATTTGTCATTGTAAGTATATCCTCATGTGAAATTAGTTTATCTATAATTAAATCATAATTGACATTTTTGTCTTTTAGACTCAAAAGAAACTCTTTTATCATCTGATATGACCAGCAAGTTTCAGAATGTTCATCACCAGAAGATAAATTAAAAGCAGAAAATTGGAAAAAGGCTTCGTCCAAATTTTTTATCATAATTTTAGGAGATTGCTTTTGTGTTAAATTAGTAATTAGTTCATTTAAAGTTTTAGTTTTTTCGATTGTTTGTATCATAGTGTTTGTTTTAAAGGTTATTAATTTACTATTTTCATATTAGGTTTAAAAAAATCCGATTGAGTAATTTTAATTGCCCTATCATCTTCTGTAATTTTAATATAATTTCTAAAGGTTTTCAATGATTTATATCTAACATATTATTTTGAAGTTTTTTCAATAAGGTTTTGTAACTCTTCTGTTGTAGGTAAATACAATTGATATTTAGATGCAAATAAATGTTTATTATCGTTTAATACTGAATATTTTGCTACTACATTATCGGTGTCTGCACACAATAGAATACCAATTGTTGGGTTATCTGTTTCTTCTTTTTCTATATCATCAAACATTCTAACATACATATCTAACTGACCAATGTCTTGGTGTGTTAGTTTTGTTGTTTTAATATCAATAACTACAAAACATTTTAAGATGTAATTGTAAAAAACTAAATCTATAAAAAAGTTAGAAGTTTCGGTTTTAATCATTTTTTGTTGTGCTACAAAAGCAAAACCTTTCCCCATTTCTAATAAAAACTGTTGCAATTGTTTGATTATTGCATTTTCTATATCTTTTTCTTTATATGTTAGGTTATTAGGCAAATCTAAAAATTCTAAAACATAAGGGTCTTTTATAAATTCGTAATGTACTGGTATATCGACTATTTTATTTTGTTGATGTGCTAATGTTCTTTGAAAATATTGCGAACCAATATTACGTTCTAATTTCCGTGTACTCCAATGTTGGTCAATAGTTTCTTGTATATAAAAATCACGAGCGTCTGTGTTTTCTACACGTATAAGTAAGCGATAATGTGTCCAAGACAATTCGGGACGCACTGCGTCCCAATTTTGAAAGCAAGTATAAAATTGTCGCATTTTGCGTAACTCACGAGCATCAAAGGTTTTGCCAAAGTCAGTACTTAGACTTAATGCTAAATTAGGCAATAGTTTTTTGCCATATTTTGCCCGTTGCGTCCCGTTTTGTTCCTCTTCTATAATACGTTTACCAATTTGCCAATAAGCAGAAACCATTGCTGTATTTATAGCAACTACCGTTTTTTGACGTGCCTTTTGTATGATATTTTTAATATCAGTTACAAAATTGGTGTGTAGTGGTGTGTTTGTCATTTTTTATTAATTTACTATTTTCAAAGTATCTCGTTTGTAGAAATCAGATTGTGCTATTTTTACAGCCCTATCATCTTCTGTGATTTTTACGTAAGTTTTGAAGGTTTTAAATGATTTATGACCGCTTATATTCATAATATCAGTTATTTCCATTCCACTTTTGTATGCGTTGGTACAAAATGATCTTCTTCCACAATGGTTTTTTATCATTTTATATTTTTGCATCATTTTTGATTTTGTTTTGCCACCTTTAGTTATTTTAGTTGTTATTATTTCGTCTATTCCTGCTAATTTACCTATAATACTCAAGCAATCATTAATATCTTGATGTTTCATTTTTTTTGGAGTGCTACCGTTATACTTTAATAGTATTTTTTCAATAAAATAATGTATTGGTATGGATAAATATTGCCCAGTTTTTTTAATCCTTAATTTAAACATTTTTTGCCCTTTGTAAATATGAATATTTTCTTTGGTTAAAATATTAAAATCTGATACTCTTAAACCAGTATAAGCACCAATAATAAATAAATCCCTGGCATTGTTTAAAATTGGTTTATCTGTTAAATCTAAATTAATGATGTTTTCTAGTTCTTTTTCATTTAAATAAATTTGTTCGGAATTTTCAGTAGGAACAATAAATAATTTGCTTTTGTAACTTAAATTTATATTTAAACCTTGTTCGGTGGCATAATTCATAAATATTTTAATCGTTTTTATAAATTTACCAATCGTATTTAACGCAAAATCTAAATCCTCTAAATATTCTTTAAAAGCAAAATAGAAATCTAAATTTATAGTTTTGAATGAAATATTATATTTTTCTACTTTTTCAAAATCTTTTATATGGCTTAATGTTCTACCATAACCTTTTATAGTACAATTTGAAATTGGTTTACCAGTACGCTCTATTATGCGCCCTTTAGATTGTTGTATGAATTTTTCTATTGCTGGGTAAAAAGTTAAGATAACTTCTTTTTTGATAACAATTTTACCAAAATACACGCCAATATCATTTTTTAATAATAAAACTAATTCTTCATCTGAAGAAAGTTTATAATCATTAATTTTATCGAGTACAAATGCTTTAAAATCCGATAATTTTTTATTAATACTGTCTTTTATATTAGATATTTCTGCAATATTTCTTACTCTTTGATTATTAGAATCCCAATATTTAGGCAATATTTTAGATTTTGTAGCACCTCTTAATCTAAATTTTCGAGATATACTAATATCGTAAATAATTGAAACTGAATTTTTTGATTTGTTATTTCTAATCAAAAACCTTACATCTGACATAAAGAATAATTTTTAACCAATACAAATATACAAAAAATATAACTTGTGCCAACATTTGTGCCAACATATTCTTTATTTAAACATATATTAACTTTATCTACTTTTACCTTTTGATTACTTAAACCCTTTAAATATATAGTTTATAGATATATTTAAGTAAAAGTAAATAAATATACTATCAGTCCCGTCCAGACCGA
>CAYQTF010000139.1:0-6936 GCA_964420345.1 uncultured Flavobacteriaceae bacterium | reverse complement strand
ACTGTTCTTGAAAATGGTAAAATAATTAATAAGAAGGTTCTTTTTTAATAAGAAGAGGTTAAACTGGGTCACATATAAAAGTTGGGGAAAATTATAAGATGATTTTTTCAAAACATTATAAATGCAAAAAAAGATTAACGATTGGAGATTGTTGATTGGAGATTTAAGAATTTAAATCTATTACTTCAAAACCAAAAACAAGTAAACCATAACCTCTAATAAAATCAGATAATAAAATACTAATTAATTAGACAGCACATATTGTTGTAATTTGGTATTATTTGCACTAAGAAAACTAAATATATTTGAGTTAATATCAATATATTAAAACTTAAAAATCACTACTAATAATTTAATTTTTTAAATTAAAAGGTTATTAGTCCCCAACTTTTATATGTGACCCCTTTATTATTTCTAAAAATAATTAAAGACAAGAATACCCAAGTTATTATAACTTCGGTATTCTTTATTTTTTAAGGTTGGTCTAATCCCTAGATAAAAAGATGCTTAAAATGTACCAAAACAATAACATTAAAGACGCAAATAAACCCATTGCAGCAGAAACATATTGATCTGTAGAATATTGATGTACTAAATTAGAAGTTTGGTATAAAATAGAACCAGCAGCAAGAACAATCATTCCAACCGAAAACCAAAGTCCAAGGTTAAAACCAAATAATAATCCTGCAACAATTAATCCTAAAGCTATAAAAAAACCAATGGTTAAAAACCTTTTCATAAACGAAAAGTCTTTACCTGTAAAAAGTACAACTGCGGTTAAACCGGTAAATAAAGATAAGGTTAAAACAGCCGCTTGTTTTATTAAATCTGGACCTTCCGCCATATTCGTTGCCATATAAAGCATTGGTATAAATATAAATGCTTGGGCAACTATATAAATAAAATAGCCTAAATATTGTTTGTTTCGATCGTGACTTTTTATTGCCATTCGTTCTGCAAAAGAAGTTGCTAACATAAAACCACCAAGCATTAAAAACCACATTTTCCCTTGCGTTAAAGATAAAGCAAAATTTACCAAAGTTTCAGAACTTAGCATAAAATATTCTACTATAATAAATGCTAAAACCCCATAAGCAACATGCGCATAGGTTTTTTTATAAAATGCAATTCTATCGGTTTCTTCTAAAGTATTTAATTGAATGTAATTTTCCATGTGTTTAAATTTTCAGCAAATATAGTTAATAATTTATCAATTATTTTTTTACTATTTTTACTTTACTAAAATATTTAAAATGAAAATAGAAGCAAAGACCATAAAAGAATATTTAGAAAACATACCAGACGAAAGAAAACCCTTTATTAACAAATTAAGAAAAGTTATTTTAGACAATATACCTAAAGGTTTTGAAGAACAATTAAGTTATGGCATGTTAGGTTATGTTGTACCTCTTTCTAGATATCCAGATGGTTATCATTGCAAACCAGAATTGCCTTTGCCTTTTGTAAATTTAGCATCGCAAAAAAACTTTATTGCTTTATACCATAGTGGTATTTATGCAAACCCCAAAATACACGATTGGTTTGTTGCCCAATACCCAAAACATTGTAAGTATAAACTCGATATGGGTAAATCTTGTGTGCGATTTAAAAAGTTAGAAGATATTCCGTATGATTTAATAGCAGAATTAATGACAAAATTTACGGTTGATGATTGGATTGAGTTGTATGAAAAGAACGTTAAAAAATAAGAATAGAACAATAAATATTTTAAAACAAAGAAGAGTTTAATCAGACTAAAAACAAAATATGAATATTAAATGTCCAGCATGTAAAACAGAATTTTCAACACAAATTAACAATTGCAATAAATGTAAATTTCCGTTTAATGGCACGGAACAAGAAAAATCTGTTCACATAGGTCAGTTTATAATGAAAAAAGGTATCCTTTTTGATGCTACAAACTCCATAGATAAAGTACAATACATTTTATATTTTATTGCCTTTTTATTTGCTTTACCATTATTAATGCTAGTTTTTGTTAAAACCAATGTAAATTTTATAGATATATTTATAACTATAGTTATAATATTCGTTTTTTTATTTTTCGGATATTTTATTAAGAAACACCCATTTTGGTTTGTTATGATACCATTATTAATGTTATTAGGTATTTATCTAATAAATTATATTATTGACCCATCATCACTTATGCGAGGAATTTATTTTAAATTATTTGTAATAGGAAGTTTGGTTTATAGTTTGTTTCTTCAAAAAGGTTCGGAGAGTTTCAAGAAAAAATTCGATAACTTATAAGGTTCTACAGCGAATTTAATGAGAAATAAATATCGCTTGTCATTTCTGATAGAGTCAAAAATTCAGGCTATTTTAGTATTCCATGATAATCTCTATGTCATCAGTGTTCTTGTTTTATTTAACCTTAAGGTCATATAAGTTTTAATCTGTTAAAAATCCGTGTCATCAGTGTTCCTATTAATGATATTTGTTGAGAGTTTATAATTAAAACTTACCATTATCCCGATACTTTGGGAGTAGTAGAACCACTTATGAGTTACTAACCGATAAAAAGTTAAATATACAAACCCATTACTGTTTTATAAACCGCTTAGTATAAATATTATCTTCCGAAAAAATACGCAACATATAACTACCAGTACTTAATTCGAAAACAGGAAAAGAATATAAATTATTCACTTCATTTTTATGAATTTTATGATAACTAATAATTTGGCCTAATTCATTAATAATAGCATAAGCAGTAATTCTATCGTTTTGATCGGTTAATTTAGCAGATATATAAACACCATTTGATGGATTTGGAAATAATGAAAAGCCGTTTTCTAAATTAAAATCATTCACTCCAGCATCTTCATCAACAACTACAAATTGCCCCATCATTCCGCCATCTTCATGTGTTAACATATGACAATGATACATAAATGGTATCGCTTCATCTGCAAAGTCTTCAAACTTAGTAATTACATTAATAATTTGCCCTGGACGTAATAAGATGGTATCTTTCCAACCTTCTAAATAAGCAGGTGGCGAATTACCATCAACATCTAAAGTATAAAACTGAATACCATGTATATGAAAAGGATGCGCAGAAGGCGTTCCATTTTGTATAGACCAAATCTCTGTATTTCCTAACGGAATGGTTACGTTTATAACATTCATATCCATAGATACATTATTAATTGTGAAATCTCCATTTAATGCATCTAAACCACCAATAACCGAACTAAAAGAAAAACTTCTTGTTTGGTCAGAATCGGCTTCTAAATAAGGCGTTACTGTTACTAAAGAACTAGGTATAGTTGTTACTGGGTTTGCAGTTTGTGCAACAACATTAAGTTGTAAAATATTAAAATCTGTTCCGTTTAACGGATTTGGATTATAATCATCAAGTTGCATAGCGGTAGAAGCACCAGGATATGTAGCACCGTTTATTCCATTTGATAATTCAGACGCATAACTCATTAATTGTAAAGTTTGTCCTTGCATACCTGTTAAATCTACTAATATTTCAGTTCGTTCACCATTACTTAATCTTAATCTTGTTAATGCTAAAGGGTTTTCTTTTAAACCACCATCAGTAGCAATTTGGTAAAAACTTAAATTATTAGAAAAACCTAACTCAAAAGTTCTTTGGGTAGAAGCATTTAAAACTCTTAAACGAATCACTTGTGCTGGCACATCTTTCATTGGGTCAACGGTTGCATTTACCATTATAATATCGTCATTATTTGATGGATGTACAATTTGAAAACTAGTATCAAAATCTTTTGTTTGTATTATTAACGGAATATCATCTACACCATAAGTTCTTGGTAAATTTAAAGCCGCTTCTTCAGCGTCTCTAATAATAATTAAGCCGGCAAGACCTTTAGTAACATGCTCATCTGTTTTGTCAATCAAATGTGGGTGATACCAATAAGTAGCAGCTTTGTTATTAACAGTAAATTGAGGGTTCCAAGTTGTTCCTGGAGCAATAATCGTATGTGGTCCGCCATCATTTTCGGCAGAGATATGTAAACCATGCCAGTGAATTGTTGTTGGTTCTCCTAAATTATTTGTTACATTAATATTAAGATTATCACCATTATTAATAATTAAAGTTGGTCCTAAAACATTTTCGTTTGCACCCATAGTTGCCGTATTTTCACCTGCAAAAAATTGATGTGTTCCGTTTTGTAATGTTAAGTTAATATTAGTATCTTCAATTGTTGAAGGAATTAATAACTGATTTTGTGCAAATATCCCTATTGATAATGTAAAAATTAATAAAGTAAGTAATTGTTTAATCATTATTATTTGTTTTAAGTTAAGTTAAATTGTATTTTATTAGTCTTTAATATAACACACATCTACTATAACAATTTAGACTGCATTTACACTAATTAATAATAAAAAATTAAGGTTTACAAATCTAACAAACTATTTATTTATTAGTGTGATAATTATCACTTTTTCTTCGTAATACAAAATACCATTAATGTGAATGTCCGCCACTTTCTGCACCAACTAAATAGTAACCGCCTTTTGTTAATATTTTATCGGTTTTTGTAATGGAATTGTTTAATATTTCAACAAAACCATTATATTTTTTACCGATTTTTATTTCTATGGGCTCAAATATATAACTATTATTTTCTTGTTTTTCTAATTTTAAAATAACCAAATGTTCTCCATCTTCTATAATCGCATCTTCTGGTACTGCTATTGCTTTTTCACTTTTAATTTCTATATCTGCTTCTACAAACATACCTAAATCGAATTTAGTTTTTGTTTTATGATGTAAATGTCCGTGAACTTTTACGGTTCTTGTCTGTTCATCTATTGATTTACCTACTAAATGAACTTCGGCTTCATAAGTTTCATTAGATATTTCTGGAATTTTAAATCGGATTAATTGATCCTTTTTAATCTTCATAGCATCTTTTTCAAAAATGGCTAATTCAACGTGAATGTGATTGGTATTGATGATTTCCATAATTTCATCCGCAGGCGAAATATGTGTTCCTTTGCTTACATTTATTTTAGAAATAGATCCAGAAATACTTGCAAACAAAGTGATTGTAGATGTAATGTTTCCTTGCTCTACATTAGCAATATTAATATTAAGCATTTTTAATTTTTTATGCAAACCCTTTAATGTGGCAACTTTTATTTTATAATCGCTTTCGGCTTTTAAATATTTCTTTTTGGAAGTTATTTTCTCATCAAATAACATTTTTTGTCTGTCAAATTCCGATTTTAAATAATTTATCTCTTCTTTTACTTCTAGATAATTTTGTTGCATATCTATAAAATCTGGATTTTCAATTGTCACTACGGCTTGCCCTTTTCGAACATTATCGCCTATTAATAATTTGGAGTTTTTAATAAATCCACCATAAAAGGAACTTATTATTTCTCTGCTTTGTGGTGGCACATCTATCATACCAGTTGTTTTTACAATTTCTGGGAAATTTTGTTCTGTTAATGAACCTAATTCCATTTTACTACTTTCAAATTGCGCTTGGGTTACTTTTATTTCTTTGTCATCGTGATGCTCTTCTTTTGTTGATGAAGTTTCTTGATGATTATGGTCATCGTCTTTTTTGTGTTCTGTTTTATTTTCTTCTTTGCAACTTGTTAGTAGTACTATTGCTATTAGTATGGTGTATATTGTTTTCATATTGTTTGTTTTTTATTCGTCATTCTGAACTTGTTTCAGAATCTGTTATTGTTATTTTCCCGCAGATCTCGCAGATTTTCGCAGATCTTTGATTGGTTTTTATTTGTTATTCTGGACTCGTTTCAGAATTTATTTTTTTTTCCCGCAGATCCTCGCAGATTTTTGATTGGTCTAATCTGCGAAAATCTGCGAGATCTGCGGGAAATTTTCATTCAAATCCTATTAAATTATTAATTTCAATTACTGTTTTATTATAATTATTCAAATTTTCTAAATGTGTTAATTTCATTTCGTATGCTGTTTCTATACTTTGTATAAATTGAAAAAAGTCAATTTCACCGTGTTTAAAACTTCTGTTTGCTGTGTCTATTATTGCATCAGATAATTTTTTACCTTCTTGCTCATAATATAACAAACCTTGTTCGTGTTTTCTTAATTGTGCTTTTAATTGGTTCTTACTTCTATCCATTTGTGTTTTGTAATTATTAGATTTTTCTAACACAATTTCACGTTCCATCTTAGCAATTTCTATTTTTGCTTTCTTTGCACCTTTTAATAACGGAATATTTAGACCAACCTGAAAAGCACTAGAATTACCATCTAAATATGAATTTAACCCAAAGTTATATTGCATATTAAATTTTGGTAACAACGCCTTTTGTGCTACTTTGGTTTTTGCTAATAAACGCTCTTCTTGTGCTTTAAAATAATTATTACCGATAGCGTCATCAGAATTTAAAATACTAATAGATAATTTCTTAAAAGGAATCACAGTAATATCTTTTATATCAGATTGGGTTATTTTTTGAATTTGAGTTAATGCAAAATTCACATCTTCTGTTGCTTGATTGTATTGTGTTTTAATCTGAACTTGCTTCGATTTAGCCGTAATTTTTTCTAAATAATTAGATTCGCCTAATTCAAATTTCCTATTCGATTTATAAGCAAAATCGCTATATAAACTATCTAAAAACCGATAAACATTTTCTTTTTCTTTGACATATTGATATTGGTAATAGCCTTTAATAATTTGTTTGTCCAACTGCTTTTTCTGAATTTCATAAGTGCTTTCAGCAATAGCAATATTGGTTTTTCTAAAGGTTTTATTTGCTTTATAAACCGAAGGTAAACTTACAGATTGCGAAATCCCAAAGGTGTTAAAAACGCCAAATTCTTCGGTGATTTTATCATTAAACCAATTGTAGGTAAATTGTGTATTACCAAAATCATTTGGCGAATTGGCAACAATTAACGCTTTGTTTTTCTCTAAATCTAAA
>CAYQTF010000138.1:5058-6960 GCA_964420345.1 uncultured Flavobacteriaceae bacterium | reverse complement strand
TTAAATAAAACCTATATTATTGTAGAAGGTTTATTAGTTTTTTTATTAGGTATTCTTATTTCAACAGGTTTAAGATATGTTTTAAGAAAATGTGTTGCTAAAGAAACACAAAAAATCAATTTTTTAAAAGTTTTTATTGCTTATGTTGTCTTTTCATTAATTTTTTCATTGACGCTTTTTATTGCAATTCCGTTACATAATTATTACCATACAGAACCTTTCGATTTTAAGAAAATTTCTATAATTTCGAATATTGCAAATTCATTTTTCTTCTTTTTTATATGGTTGCTTTTCTATTATGTAATCAAAATAATTTTTAAAGAGAATCAAAATAAAGAAGAACGTTTAAAATTAAAAAACACCTTAAAAGAATCACAATTAAACACTTTAAAAGGACAGATAAATCCGCATTTTATGTTTAATTCTCTTAATAATATTAGAGGTTTAATGCTAGAAGATGTAGATAAATCAAGAGAAATGATTACACGTTTGTCTGACATGTTACGCTATTCATTAACTAAAAACGGCTTAGATAAAATTACTTTATCGGAAGAATTAGAAATGGTAGAAAACTATATGGAATTAAGTAAAATACAGTTAGAAGAACGTTTGAATTTTACCAAAGAAATCGATCAAAACATTTTAAATACTGAAATTCCACCAATGTTAATACAAATGCTTATTGAAAACGCCATAAAGCACGGGATTTCAAATATACCAAAAGGCGGAAAAGTAGTTTTAACCATAAACAAAGAAGAAAATAACTTAGTCATAAAAGTAAAAAACACAGGCAAACTGATAATTAATAAAACCTCGACAAAAGTCGGTTTAGCAAACATAAAAAAAAGACTATCTTTAATGTATGGCGAAAAGGCCAATTTTTATTTAACCGAAAAAGAAGAAAATGTAATTGCAAGAATAATAATACCTTTAAACCCATCTTCCGTCTTCCCAAAGGGAAGAAACTAGATTGTAATAAGTTGAAAATCAGCAAAAACATACATTTTAATTAGTGTGAATTTGCGAGATTCGTGGCAAACAACACAAAAAAAGACATTAGGTGTAAGACTATTTTGAGTGAAATCAAATTTATTATTAGCAAAAATTAATGAAACTAACAACAAAATAATTCGTGTAAATTCGTGAAATTCGTGGCAAACAACACAAAATAATCCGTGAAAATCTGTGCAATCTGTGTCAAAAAACGAAACAAACCATTCAACTCTGTGAAATCTGCGAGTTCTGCGTGCAAAAAACCAAGTAAAAACCAATGTCTAAAATAACCGCAATAATAGTAGAAGATTCTAGGCTCGCAAGAGCAGAACTAAAAGAACTACTAAAAAACCACCAAGAAATTGAGGTTATTGCCGAAGCCGAAAATGTAGATAAAGCATACAAATTAATCAAAGAAAAAAACCCAACACTTATTTTTCTAGATATTAATATGCCAGAAAAAAACGGCTTTGATTTATTAGAAATGCTAGACAAAATACCAGTTGTTGTTTTTACAACTGCTTATGATGAATATGCAATAAAATCTTTTGAATATAATGCTTTTGATTACTTATTAAAACCTATAAATAAAGATAGGTTTGCAAAAACAATAACCAAATTATTACCTTTTTTAGAAGAAAAAACCAAAGAAGAAAAAACAAAAACCTTAACAGAAACTTCACAATTATTCATAAAAGAAGGCGAAAAATGTTGGATGATTACACTAGAAGAAATTATGTTATTCGAAATTATGGGTAATTATACAAGAGTATATTTTGAAACGGAAAAACCATTAATTTACAAATCTTTAAATCAGATAGAAACACAATTACCAACAAGTTTTTTTAGAGTAAACCGTCAACAAATCATCAATTTAAAAGAAATTAAAAAAGTAACACCTTGGTTTAA
>CAYQTF010000138.1:0-4958 GCA_964420345.1 uncultured Flavobacteriaceae bacterium | reverse complement strand
ACCGTCAACAAATCATCAATTTAAAAGAAATTAAAAAAGTAACACCTTGGTTTAACGGCAAACTTAAAATACTTTTAAATAATGATGTTGCTATAGAAACTTCACGACGACAAACCTTAAAATTTAGACAAGAATTAGAGTTTTAGGTTTTGGAGAAGTGTTTTTATAAAACCGAACCTTCAAGGTTGTTATTTTGTTCGGTTAATAACCTTGAAGGTTGTTAAAAAAAAGTAACACCTTGGTTTAATGGCAAACTTAAAATACTTTTAAATAATGATGTTGCCATAGAAACTTCACGATGACAAACCTTAAAATTTAGACAAGAGTTAGAGTTTTAAATTAAATGCATTACGTTTTCTGTAATTTGATCACATCTACTAAAACCAAATTCAAAAATAGATTTATTCTCGGTAATTTTAAGCAGTTTTTCTTTTAATAAAGATTTAGCTCTATGTATGCGAACTTTTACATTAGAAACTGAAATTTCTAAACATTCAGAAATTTCTTTAATACTCATTTCTTCTACTTCTCGTAAAATATAAACTGTTTTATATTTTGTAGCTAAACTATCAATAGTGTTTTCTAACAATTGTGACGCTTCCTTTTGAATAATTCTTTTTTCTGGGTTTAACTGACTGTTATCTGGCATTTCTAAAATAGTATTGCTATTAAAATTTTGTGATTGGTCGTGTAAGTTAAGTACTTTATTTTTTTCTTTTAATCGTGCTAAACTTTCGTTAATACCAATGCGAATTAACCAAGTTGCATAAGTCGAAGAATGTTTAAATTGATATAATTTTTCATATGCTTTTAAATGCGTGTTTTGCATAAGGTCTTCAATTTCTGCATGGTCTTTTACGTAACTTCTAATAACACGATATAATTTTTGATTGTTTCTACGCAACAGAATTTCAAATAATTCTTTTTCACCAGAAAGAATACGATTAATAATGGTTGTTTCTGATATTTTATGATTATTGAAATCGTTAATTTTAATAGGTTCCATTTAGATTTGTTTTTCTTTTAGATTGGAAAAAGATAAAATAGTTACAAAATTTTGTAACCTTTTTGAAACCTTCTTATCTAAAACTTGATAATTAACTTAAAAATATAAAAAAAATGAATACAAATGTACAATTAGTAAAAACAGTTTTAACATACACTTTTGGTTTAGTGCCAATTATTGCAGGATTAGATAAGTTTACAAACCTACTAACCGATTGGAGTCAGTATCTTGGTTCGGGTCTTTTAGACATGTTACCTTTTGAAGCAGGAACTTTTATGATGCTAGTTGGTGTTATCGAAATAGTAGCAGGAATTTTAGTTTTTCTTAAACCAAAAATAGGTTCATTAGTAGTAATGGCTTGGTTAGTATTAATTGCATTAACTCTAATCATTAGTGGTCATTATGATGTTGCAGTTAGAGATTTGGTTATGGCAGTTGGTGCTTTTTCATTGGCTAAATTAGCATCCGATAAATAATAACTATAAAGTTAGCAACTTTAATAAATTTAGGGGAAAGTTTTCATCACGTATCGGTTAAAACCTTTGCGTGATGATGCTTTTTTAATAGATGATGAAACAAAAACCAAATTAATAAAGCAAAAATTTAAAGAGATTCTTCAAATAATTGACCTCGATTTAAAAGTTGGTAATTTACTCTAAAAATATTTTTAAATTTAAATATAATTAACCTGTATTATAAGTACTTTATCAACGCATAAATATTATGAACAGTTTCTATTTTTCGATAGATATTTTTTATATATTTAGTTGTAAAATTAACCAAAATATATAATAAAATCAAAATAATTGGATAATTTAAAAAACAATCTTCATTTTTCATAAAAGTCCTGCTAATTATTTATAGTTGTTTTTTATTTTAAGATAATTAGTAATTTCGCATACAAATAACCACAATTGAAATTTACCCTATAATTTTTAGGGTTAATGATTAAAAAATCAATAATTTTAGTATTTTTGCCCTAAATTTTTATACCTAAATAAAAAATAAACAAAAATGTCTACAATCAGATTTCACGCATTAAAAGAAACTTTTAACAGAAAACCAGTAAAATTTAAAGAAAAAGGAAGGCACTCCGAAAATTTCGGAAAGAACGTTTTTAACTTTAGTGCAATGCGTCAAGCAATGACTAAAGAAGCATTTAAATCGGTTCAAAATGCGATTGAACATGGCACAAAAATCGACCGTAATATTGCAGATCAAGTTTCTAGCGCTATGAAAGATTGGGCTTTAAACAAAGGCGCAACCCATTATACACATTGGTTTCAACCATTAACTGGTACAACTGCCGAAAAACACGATGCTTTTTTTGAACCAATTGAAAACGGCGCAGCGATTGAAAAATTTGGTGGCGGACAATTAGTACAGCAAGAACCAGACGCTTCTTCTTTTCCAAATGGCGGCATTAGAAATACGTTTGAAGCAAGAGGTTACACTGCTTGGGATCCAACTTCGCCAGCATTTTTATATGGTACAACTTTATGCATACCAACTATTTTTGTTGCTTATACAGGCGAAGCTTTAGATTATAAAACACCTTTATTAAAAGCATTACATAAGATTGACGATGCAGCAACTGCGGTTTGTAAATACTTCGATAAAAATGTAAAAAAAACAATTTCAACTTTAGGTTGGGAACAAGAATATTTTTTAATTGATGATGCTTTCGCAAAAGCAAGACCAGACATTACACTTACAGGAAGAACTTTAGTTGGTCATTCACCAGCAAAAGGACAACAATTAGACGATCATTATTTTGGTTCGATTTCAGATAGAGTTTTAAGTTATATGCGCGATTTAGAAACCGAATGTATGTATTTAGGAATACCTGTAAAAACACGTCATAACGAAGTTGCTCCAAATCAATTTGAATTAGCACCAGTTTTTGAAGAAACAAATTTAGCGGTTGATCATAATTCTTTATTAGTTGATGTAATGGCAAAAATTGCAACACGTCATCATTTTAAAATTTTATTACACGAAAAACCTTTTAAAGGTATAAATGGTTCGGGCAAACATAATAATTGGAGTTTAGCAACAAATACAGGTGTTAATTTACTAAGTCCAGGAAAAACACCAATGAACAATTTACAGTTTCTAACGTTTTTTATCAACACCATTAAAGCAGTTCACGATCATGAAGAATTACTTAGAGCAGGAATTGCAACAGCAAGTAACGATCACAGATTAGGTGCAAACGAAGCGCCACCAGCAATTATTTCGGTGTTTATTGGTGCGCAATTAACTAAGGTTTTACAAGAATTAAAAAATGTAAGCAAAGGAAAACTTTCGCCTGAAGAAAAAACGGATTTAAAATTAAACGTAGTCGGTAAAATACCAGAACTTATTTTAGATAATACAGATAGAAACCGTACTTCGCCATTTGCTTTTACAGGTAATAAATTTGAATTTAGAGCAGTTGGTTCTACCCAAAATTGTGCTAATCCGATGACAATCTTAAACACTATTGTTGCAAAACAATTACAAGATTTTAAAATTGAAGTAGATATATTAATTAAAGACAAAAACTTAAAAAAAGACGAAGCAATTTTTAATGTTTTACGTGAATACATCAAAAAATCGGAACGCATTTTATTTGAAGGAAATGGGTATTCTACCGAATGGGAAAAAGAAGCGAAAAAACGCGGCTTAAGCAATAATAAAACAACACCAACTGCTTTAAAAGCAAAAATTTCTAAAAAAACAATTGCTTTGTTTGAAGAAATGGAAGTAATGACCAAAGTAGAATCGAAAGCAAGATACGAGATTGAAATTGAAGAATATACGATGAGAATTCAAATTGAAGGACGTGTTTTAGGAGATTTAGCACGTAATCATATTGTACCAACCGCCATTAAATATCAATCTATTTTAATTAATAATGCACAAGGTTTAAAAGATTTATTTGGTGAAGAATTTAAAGATATTGCTAAAGAGCAATTAGAACTTATTAAAAACATTTCGGGTCACATTACTGCCATTAAATCAAAAACTAAGGCAATGATTAATGAACGTAAAAAAGCAAATAAAATAGACGATTCAGAAAAACAAGCACATGCATATTGCGATAAAGTAAAACCTTATTTTGATCAAATTCGTTACCATTGCGATAAATTAGAAATCATGGTCGATGATGAAATGTGGCCATTGTCTAAATATCGTGAGATGCTGTTTACTAGATAGTTTTTCACACAGAACCCACAGATTTCACAGAGTTAATCGTGATTTTTTTCGAAAAATTTTCGGAATTTGCGGAAGAAAAAAATAAAATCTGTGAAATCTGTGGGTTCTGTGTGCTATTTAAAAATTAGAATGATAAGAAAAGCAAATCTAAAAGACACAAAAGCAATCATAAACATATACAATTACTATGTGAAAAACGACATTGCAACTTTCGCAGAAGAACCAATTTCCATAAAAGAAACAGAAAAAAGCATTAAAAATTCTATTCTTTGGTTGGTTTATGTTTTAGATAAAAAAGTTGTTGGTTACGCTTATGCAAGTAAATGGAAAGAACGTTCTGCGTATCGTTTTTCAGCAGAAACTTCGGTTTATTTAGATGTCAATTTTCAAGGGAAAGGTATTGGTTCTAAATTATATGCGTACTTATTAAACGAAATTAAAAAACTAGATATTCATTCTGTTATTGGCGGAATTTCTTTGCCAAACAAAGCAAGTGAAAAATTGCACGATAAATTTGGATATCAAAAAGTAGCGCATTATGAAGAAATTGGATTTAAATTTAATAATTGGATAGATGTTGGTTATTGGCAGTTGGTATTTAAATAAAAACTTTATTAGAATTTTTTTTTGTGGTTAAAACACAATTTTTATAACCGTTAAATGAATTTATAATTTGTATTATTACCTCTATATAGATATATTTACACACATTATAAGGTGTTTTTTACAAATTTATTTTATATTTGCATAA
>CAYQTF010000137.1:0-6970 GCA_964420345.1 uncultured Flavobacteriaceae bacterium | reverse complement strand
TTAATTATGAATTAAATTTAGATAAAACCTATGACGAACTAAAAAACAATTTTTCGAAAAATTTAAAACGAAATATTAATAAAGGGATTAAAAATGAAATATATGTTTCAAATAACATTACGGTATCCGAGTTTATAAAATTAAAAAAAGAATCTTCTACAAATGAAATTAAATCAAAACAATATAAAATTATGATTAATTTAATGCATTTACTAATATCCAAAAAAATCGGAAAACTTTATGTCGCTCATAAAGAAAATGAAATTTTGGCCAGTTTGTTTTTAGTAACAGATAAAAATAAATTTATAAATTTTACTTCGACAAATACTTATTACGGAAAAAAAACAGGTTCTATTTCATTAATTTATGATAAAATAATCAATGTGAACTCTAGCTCTAATTCTTATATAGATTTTGAAGGTTCCATGATTAAAGGTATCGCAAGATTCTTTAAAAGTTTTAATGCAGAAACGAATAATTTTTATTCTTTTATTAATAAATAGTAATTTTATGATTTTAAAATTATTTATAAAACTTACGAATAAAAAATTAATTTTACCGTTTTATCATTATGTAGATAATAAAGTATTTGATTTTACCAAATCTTTGTACCACTCAAAAAATATTTTAGATTTTAAAAATGATTTAGATTTATTTTTAAAATATTATAAATCAATTTCTTTAGAAGAATTAATCAACTTGAAAAAGAATGGTTTTAAACCTAAAAAACCTTGCTTTCATTTAACTTTTGATGACGGTTTAAGTAACTTCTATCACATAATTGCACCTATACTGATTGAGAGGAAAATTTTTGCAACAGTATTTTTAAATACAGACTTTATTGACAATAAAGAATTATTTTATAGATACAAAGCAAGTTTATTAATTAATAATTTTACAAAAAGTGATGATGATATACAAATAAAATATTTTCAATTTATTTATAATTATTATAAAAAAGAAAAAAATTATTTAACATCAAAAAAATTATTAATTGCAGACGTTATTTCTTTTTTACTAAATATTAAGTTTCATAACAAAGGTTTATTAGACCAATTAGCAAAAAAAATAAATTATAGTTTTAAGGATTTTTTAGAAAAAGAAAAACCGTATTTAAGTTTATCTCAAATTAAAAATTTACAAAAACAAGGATTTACCTTTGGAGTACATTCAAAAAACCATCCTTACTACGCTGAAATAAGTTTAGAAGAACAATTAAACCAAACAAACGAAAGTTTACAATGGCTAACAAATAACTTAAACCTTAAATTTAATACTTTTTCGTTTCCATTTAGTGATATTAATGTGTCAGATTTATTTTTTAATAAAATAGAGTCTTCATTAGATTTGAGTTTTGGAACATCGGGAATTAAAAAAAGTAAATTTCCGTTTCAATTACAACGAATTGATATGGAAAAAAATAAAAATAACACTAAACTATTTTTACTCAAAATTTATTTAAAATCTTTCTTTAATTTTGTAAAATGATAAAACAACTATATAAAAAAATAGTGCCTGAAAAAAAAAGAGTAAAGTTAATTCAACAGGTTAATCGTTTTTTTGCGTTTTTATATCATGGTTCTAATTTTTATTGTAATTATTGCCAACAAAATTTCAGAAAATTTAAATCTAAAGGAAATGGTATTATATTAAGAGAGAATGCTGTTTGCCCTAAATGTGAATCAAATGAAAGAACAAGATTGTTACTTGAATTTTTAAAGCAAGAAACTGCCGTTTTTTCAAAACCATTAAGAGTATTACATATTGCACCAGAAAATTGCCTTTTTAAATTATTAAAAAAAACTAATTGTAAATATATTGATGGTGACATAAACCCAGCATTAGCAACATACAAAGTTGATATTACACAAATAGATTACCTTAACAATTATTTTGACATCATAATTTGCGCACACGTTTTAGGACATGTCCCAAATGAAAAAAAAGCAATTAATGAGTTATATCGTGTTTTAAATAATAAAGGAAAACTATTAATACAAACTTTAATTGGTAATAATGAAATTACTCTAGAAAATAATTCTATTATTACAGCAAAAGATAAGTTAGAGAATTATGGCGAACATGATTTAGTACGATTGCATGGTAAAGATTTTAGTAAACGCTTAGAAAGAAAAAAAACAAAAGTTACTACTATTGATTATAGAAAACAATTTACCAAAGAAGAAAATAGAGAAAACGGTTTTGGTAATGGTCAAAGAGAACTTATTTTTCTTTGTGAGAAAAAAGATGAATTCTAAATCACATGACAAAAATTAAAATTTGCTTTTTAGCAGACAAGCATAGTTTATTTGACGATAGAATTTATTGGAAAATGGCAGTACCATTAAAACTGAAAGGGTTTGATGTTTCTTACTATTTAATTGGTGAAAAAACACAGAAAGGAATTACAAAAGAAGGTATTAATTATGAAATGTTTGAACTTAAAACGTTTTCTAAGTTCAAATTTTTAAACTATATACTAAAACGAATAAATCCATTAAATAATTTTAAAAAATTATTTAAAATTTCTAAAAAATTAAATGCAGATATATATCATATTCATGGTTTATGGATGAATAAAATTGGTGTAAAATTAAAAAATTTACAACAAAAACCTATTGTCTTTTATGATGCTAGAGAACCGTATTCTGAAGATTATAAGTCTTATTTAAAATCTAATAATAAATTAAAAAATCTAATAATAAATTTATTTGCAGATTATATTAATAAATGGGAGAAAAATAAAGCTAAAAATTATGACTTAATAATTTCAAATGAAAATCATGTTAGGGATTTATTTAGAAAAAAATTAGGGAAACATAAAGCAGAAACACTTTTTAATTTTACAGATAATTATAATAAGTTTGAAAATAAATCACTAAACTCCAAAACTTATGATTTTATATATTTAGGAACCATTACTGAGCAAAGAGGTATTTTAAAAATTATAGAAAGTGTAAATATCTCTAAAAAGAAACATCAAAATATTAAAGTTGCAATTGTTGGAAAATATTCCCCTATAAATTTTAAAGAAAAATTACAACAATATATTACAACAAATAATTTAATTAATAATGTAACCTTATTTGACCCTATACCATATACAAAAGTAAGTGATTTTTATAATGACAGTAAAGTAGGTATTGTTATTTGGCAACCTTTAAATACGTTTAAAATATGTATGCCTATTAAAGTTTTTGAATATATGGCTTTTGGTTTGCCAATAATAGGTAGTAATTTTGGTCATATTAAATCTTATATAGAAAAAGACAATAGTGGTATTGTTGTAGATGCAACTAACCCTAAAGAGATTGCGCTGGCTATGAATGAACTTCTTGAAGATGAAGATAAATTAAAATTATTTTCAGAAAATGGTAGAAAGGCAACTTTAAAAAAATATAAATGGGACTTTGAATTCGATCGATTAGTTGGTTTTTATACAAAATTTTTAAATCAAAAAAATGGTAAATAATAAATATTCGTTTTTTAAAGATTTTAAATGGTACCTATTTGGATCATTCATTCCTTTATTAATTGGGTTTATTAAAACACCTGTTTTTACTTCACAATATACAAAAAGTGACTTTGGTAAACTTGCTTTAGTACAAGTTACTTTTTCTTTTATAAGCATTTTTCTTTTTTCTTGGTTAGGTTCTTGTATTTGGAGATATTATGAATATTACAACACTAAAAAAAAATTAAACAAATTATATTCTAATATTTTATTTCTTCATATAATTTCTGCACTAATCACATCTATAATTGCAACAATTTGGTGTTTTTTCTTAACGGAAGATTCTTTAACTAAAAAACTAATACTGTTATCTCTAGTAACTAATATACTCAGTCAATTCTTTAATTATTATATGGTTTTTGTTAGACTTAAAGGGAAGGCAATTTACTACAATACCATTAATTCTATAAAAATAACAGTAACTTTTATATTAGCTTTAGTCTTCATCTTTGTCTTAAACTTAAGCATTGTATCCTTAGTACTTAATTTAGTAATAATGGATATTGTATTTTTTTTATACCTTATTTTAAAAAACCCATTAAATTTAAAATTTAAACGAATTAAAATAAAAAAATCTATTATTAATAAACTCCTCACTTATGGAAGTGCTGGTTTATTAATAAATTTTGCATTTGTAGCAATTATGACAAGTGATAGGTTTATTTTAGAAAGACTTTTAGGTATTGAAAGTGTTGGTGTATATGACCAAACCTATAAACTTAGTCACTTATTAGGATACACTGTTTTTTTAGTTTTTTTAAATACCATAAATCCAAATTTAAACAGAATTTTAGAACATAATTTTAAAAAATCTACACTAATAATTGAAAAATATATAAATTTATTATTAGTTTTTGGATTACCATTTGTTACATATTTAAGTTTGTTTTCAAAAGATATAGCATTTCTTTTATTGGGCAAACCATTCCAATCTGGTTATGTAATTATGCCATATATAATTTGTAGTACCTTATTTTTTGTTTTGATTAACTTTTTTGAAATGCGTTTGAAATTTTCAAATAAATTAAAAAAATTAATTGTTTTTGTATTATCCGCAACACTTTTAAATATTATTTTAACTATTTACTTTGTTCCAAAATTTAATATTAAAGGAGCAGCAATTGCCACATTAATTACCTATGTTTTTTTGTTTGTGATTTTATACATTAACGATTCAAAAGTCTATCGTTTTACTAAAAAAAACGGAATATTAATATTAAAAGTTACAACCATATTAATAACTCAAATTATTATTTACATCTATTTTAAATTTAATTTTGTATTAAATATATTACTAATTAGTATGTTTATAATAAGTTACTTGATTTTATTAAAAAAGACTATCAAACAAATAGAAATACCATTAAATAAGTCTGATGAATTAGCGTAAATCAATTTCCCAAGCACCTTTACCAAAAGTGGAGACAATAATTTTATTATATAAATTATCAATGACTAAACCATTAACTATAACCTTTGGTAAACCACTACCAAATGGTAACCATTCTTTATTATTTAAATAATAAACACCATAATCATTCGCTAAATATACTGTTTTATTTTGTTCGTTATATTCAATTCTATTTACAGGCACTTTAGGTAAATTATAAGAAATATCTAGCCAACTTACACCTCCATTTTTTGAATAAAATACATTTTTACCATCGCCTAAATTACGTAATGTGAACCATACTTTATCGGGGTTATTATTATCAACTTCAACATCAGAAATTACATTCTTTATTAATAATTCTTTATATTGATTATCGCTAACATTCTTCCAAGTATTTCCTTTGTCTGTAGATTTTAATAATCTATTTTGTCTTTTATAAGTTCTAAACCCGCCATTTTTTATAGGAAAAGTAACATAATAATTTGAGTAATATAAAATATTTGAGTTAGATTTAGGTATTGCCATATCTCCACCTCTACCAGGATCATTTGGTGTAATATCTTTCCAACTTCCTTTTTCACCATAATTATTAGATACAAACAAACTGTTTTTATGTCCTACAAACAAAGTACTCTCATTATTGGGGTCTTCTAATACCAAACCATCTCTATGCATAATGTCTATTGTTCTTCCATTATTAAGTCTTAAGTTTTTAAAAGTCTTACCGCCATCATTTGTGATTTTCAATACATTATCTTTTAAATAAATTCTATTTTTATTATGAGGACTTGTGTAAATACCACCTTCATGTGTTCCTATAGGATATTTCGGTAAATTTGAATTCATATCTTTTCTATAATAACCTGTATCTTGTGTTCCGATATCTAAAAACCTATTTTTAGAATCACTATAATATGACATTTCAAAGATTAAGTTTGCATTTAAATTATAAAATGCATTTTGCCAACTAGCACCAAAATCTGTACTTTTAAATAAACCAGCATCATTTGCATAATATATGGTGCCTTTTTTATCTACTTTAACATCTCTACAATCTTGGTGTACTTTACCTCTACCAATATTTTTAAAAAATTCATTTCCTATTTTTTTACTATGTAGATACCAACCAATAATATACATAGTGCCATTATTAATATAAAATTTAGGACTATAATGATAACCACTTTTAATTTTTTGAGTGGTAATTAAATTAAAATCTTTAAAATTATCAGTATTAAATATATAAGATTCTAATTTTAAATATTTTTTATTGTTACTTCTTTTAAATTCAAATGCAATGGTAGTATGAAGCCATAATTTATTTGATTTTTCATTATAATATAATGCAGCATCTTTCATAAAAACACTAGTGCTTTTTTTTGGTTTGTTTTTAATGAAACCCAGTATTTGAGTAGTTTCATTTGTCCAAGTTTTTCCTCCATCTATAGTTTTATAAAAAACTTTAGCTTGTTTAGAATTTGCTCTTTTACCAGTTACATAAGCAATGTTTGGGTTAGTAGGATGTACAAATACAGTATTTAATTCTGACCTAAAACTTTTATTATTATAGTTTTCATCAAATAAATCTGTCATTTTACGATATGAATTTCCATTATCTATAGATTTATAAACGCCAGTGACACTAATTGCATAAATAGTTTTGTGTGATTTTGAAAGTGAAAAATCTACCGCACAAAAATCAATTTTTGGTAAATGCCATGTTTTACCAGCATCATACGATTTAATTACTCCTAATCCATAATAAAAATCTGAAGAAAAACGTTGCGGATTTTCAAAACGATAACCTGTAGAAATAAATAGCACATCATCTTTAACTTCTATTTTATGAATTCTATTAACAGGAACATTATTTGATAAACAATTCCATTTTTCACCAGCATTAAAAGTTTCATATAAACCACCAAAAGTACCAGTTAATATATGATTGTCATCTTTTGGGTCTATCCAAATTGCAGAAACATGTCCTTCACCATGCCAATAAGTACTAGTTGCTTCCGAATATTTATCTAATAAATCTTCATTAGGTACTGAAGGTCCAACTT
>CAYQTF010000136.1:0-7058 GCA_964420345.1 uncultured Flavobacteriaceae bacterium | reverse complement strand
TGACTACTGACTACTGACTACTGACTACTGACTACTGACTACTGACTACTGACTAACTACAACCTCATATCCGATTTGTCTTTAGGTAACATAGACTTTACATCAACTAAAACAAAATTTTCATCGGTTACATTGTTTAAATTTAATTTTTTGAATTCTTCGTGAGCAACAACAATAACAACAGTTTGATATTTTTTATTAATTTCATTAAAATTTGAAATTAAATCTAAATCATATTCGTGTTTGACTGCAGAAACCGTTGCCCAAGGATCATAAACATCTACATTTAGTTTAAAAGATTTTAATTCATTTATCACATCAATTGCTCTTGAGTTTCTAATATCTGGACAGTTTTCTTTAAATGTGATACCTAAAACTAAAGCATTTGCATCTTTAACATTAATATTTTTCTTAATCATTAACTTAACAGTTTCTTGTGCCACAAAAGCACCCATACTATCATTCAAACGTCTTCCTGCTAAAATTATTTCAGGATTATAGCCTAATTTAATTGCTTTTTGAGCTAAGTAATAAGGATCAACACCAATACAATGTCCGCCAACTAAACCAGGTTTAAATGGTAAGAAATTCCATTTTGTGCCAGCAGCTTCTAGAACTTCATTGGTATCAATATCCATTAATTTGAATATTTTAGATAATTCATTTACAAAAGCAATATTAATATCACGTTGCGAATTTTCAATAACTTTTGCTGCTTCGGCAACTTTTATACTAGGTGCAAGGTAGGTTCCTGCAGTAATTATAGATTTATAAATGGCATCTACTTTTTTTCCAATTTCAGGAGTTGATCCAGAAGTTACTTTTAATATTTTTGTGACAGTTCTTTCTTTATCGCCAGGATTTATTCTTTCAGGAGAATAGCCAACATGAAAATCGATATTATATTTAAGTCCAGAAATTTTTTCTAAAATTGGCACACATTCTTCTTCGGTTGCACCAGGGAAAACGGTAGATTCATAAACCACAATATCTTCTTTCTTTAGAATATTACCTATGGTTTCGCTTGCTTTATATAAAGGTGTTAAGTCTGGTTTGTTATTTTTATCTACAGGTGTTGGTACTGTAATAATGTAAAAATTTGCTTCAGAAATTTCAGAAACATCAGTAGTCAACCAAAGACCATTTTTATTTGATTGTACTTCGAATAAAGAATTACAGTTAACTGCTTTTAATTCATCAGAAGAAGTTTCTAAAGTTAAATCAGTATTGTTTTTTAATTGATTTACTCTATCAGTATTAATATCAAAACCAATAGTTTGATATTTTTTCGCAAATTCTACTGCTAGTGGTAAACCTACATAGCCTAAACCTATAATTGCAATTTTAGTGTTTTTCATTTAAAATATTGTTTTTATTATATATTTCATGTCTTTTATTAAAGACCAATCTTTAATATAATTTTTATTTATTTCAATTTTTTGTTTCCAAAGTATTTCATCATTATACTTTTTAGGATTTTCTTGTTTTGAGAGTAACTCTTCTTCATTTTTAAATTTTAATGTTGCAGGACCAGTTATGCCTGGTTTTACACTTAATATGATTTTATCTTCATTTCTTAATTCATCTGCATAACCTATAACATCTGGTCTTGGACCAACAAAACTCATTGTACCACAAAACACATTGTATATTTGTGGTAATTCATCTAAATTATATTTTCTTAAAAATTGACCAAATTTTGTTATTTTATGATTGCCTTTTATGGTAATGTAATTTTCAGAATTATGAACTAACATAGTTCTTAATTTATAAATAATAAAAATATTTCCATACTGTCCAATTCTTTCCTGTTTAAAAATACCACTTTTTTTTGTTGATAAAAATGCAAAAACAGTCAAAATTAATATGGGCAATGTTAATAATATAATACTATAGCATGAAATTACTATATCAAAAAAACGTTTTACAAATAATTGTTTTTTAGTTAGCATTATTATGATAAATTCTTTCAATTATTTCTACTACTTTTAAACCTTCTTTTGCACTGGTTTTAATTTCTTTTTTACCTTGTAAAACGTCTACTACATTTTGTATAACATAGTGATGATTTTGTGCGGAGCCTTTATAATTTCCATAATCATTACCTGGATTTGTTGGTTCTAGAACTGGCATTTGATAATCTTTTATATGGCAATGTTTTACTTCATTCATATATTGTCCTCCTATTTTTACTGTTCCGTTTTCTGCAATAACTGTCATAGAACTTTCCATATTTTTGTCAAATAAGGCAGTAGAAAAATTAAAATTACCAATACCACCATTTACAAATTCAAAATTAACTATTCCAGCATCTTCAAAATCAGTCATTTTCTCATGTTTAAAATCTTTAAAAATAGCATTAATGTTTTTGATATCACCAAATAACCAATACATAATATCAATAAAATGCGAAAATTGTGTAAATAATGTGCCACCATCTAATTTTTTATCGCCATGCCAACTATCTTTTGTGTAGTAGCGTTCATCTCTATTCCAAAAACTATTTATGTGTACCGAATAAATTTCACCAAGTACTTTTTGTTCTATTAAATCTTTAATCCAAACAGAAGGTGGAGAATAACGATTTTGCATTACGGTAAATACTTGCTTAGAAACATTAGAAGCACTATCAATTATATTTTGTGCATCCGTTTTTTTTAAAGCCATTGGTTTTTCTATCACCACATGATTTTTTGCTTCTAAAGAAAGTATTGCATGTTTTGCATGAAATCCGTTAGGTGTTGCAATAGTTACAACATCAGTTGTGATATCACTTTTTAAAAAACCTTCAATATTTAAAAAAAAAGGTACTTGATATTGATCAATATTTAATTCATTTTTTGGTTTAATATCTATTAATGCTACTAATTCACAGTTAGTATTTCTGTGAATCATTTCAGCATGACGTTTACCAATATGACCGCAACCAACGACTGCAAATTTTATTTTGTTAGAGTTTTGAATCATTTTTTATTAGCGTTTAAATATTCTACTAAAAAATGATTTTTTCTCATCATTTTGATGATAGCCGTTTGTGTAATTACCGTAACCGTAACCATAGCCATAACCGTATCCATAACCATATCTACTGTCAACGGCAAAGTCATTTAATATAAAACTTATATTTTTTACTTCACCATTTTTATATTTTTCATCAATCATTTTTGGCATTCCTTTTTGTGAGTAGTTTTGTCTAATAACATAAATATTAGCATCGGAATATTTAAACAATTCTAGTGCATCAGCAACTAAACCAATTGGAGGTGTGTCTATTATAATATAATCGTAATTACTTTTTAGGTATGTAAATAAATCTTCTGTTTTCTGGTTAAGAATTAATTCAGAAGGATTTGGTGGTGTTGGACCAGATAAAATTAAATCTAAGTTTGGTATTTGCGTTTTTATCGTTACTTCTTCTAGACTTTTTTGACCAATTAAATAATTAGTTAAACCTTCGGTATTGGTTAATTCAAAATCGTCAAATATTTTTGGTTTTCTTAAATCAAAACCTAATAAGATTGTTTTTTTATCGCTTAAAGCAAATACGGTAGCAATATTCATAGAACATAGTGTTTTACCTTCACCACTAACCGATGAAGTTATTACAATTGTTTTAGAGTTACTATTATTATCTTTAAATAAAAATTGCATATTAGAACGTATTGCTCTAAAAGATTCTGCTATAGTAGATTTTGGTTTTAAGAATACGGCTAAATTGTTCTTTGCTAAATTTTTACCAATAACGCCTAAAACAGGAATACTATATTTGTTTTCTATTTCCTCAACAGTATGTATTTTATTATCTAATAAATCTTTAATAATAACGTAAAACAAAGGTAGTAAAAAACCAAAAATTAATGCAACTAAATAGTTAATTATTGGTTTGGGATATATTGCTAGTTCACCAGTGTCTTTTGCAGAATCTAATACCTTTATATTTGAAATGTTTGCAGCAATTGCAGTTCCTGCTTCGTATTGTTTTTGTTTTAAATATTCATAATTAATAGCAGTAATGTTATAATTACGTTGGTATTTTATTAAACCTTGTTCTTTTTTAGGAAGAGAACTTAATCTAGAGTTATAATTAGAAAGTTGGTTTTCAACACTCTTAAGTTTGTTGCCCATCGCCTTTTTTAATGTAGTAATGTTTTCAAGTAGTATGGATTTTGTTGTGTTTATTTTTGCATTTAACTTTCTAAGTTCTGGATAATCTGATGTAACGGTTTGTTTTAAAGTTTTTTTTGTGTTATATAAACTTAATAATTCTGTTACACTTGTTGCAATAGTTTGATCTTCAATATTAATGATTGCTGGAGCAGGAATTGTCTCTAAGTTTTTATTATCAATAATATATTTAATTAAATCATTATAATAAATAATTCTATCGTTAATTTTTACTTTTTCTCTATCAAAGTTGGATACTTCGGTAAATAATGATTGACTTTGTGATGTTAAATCAAAAATTCTGTTTTTTTGTTTAAAATTACCTAAATCTTTTTCAATAATATTTAAGCTATCTGCCGCTCTAAGAAAAAGAGTATCAATATATTTTTTAGTTTTTACTGCATATTGAATTTTTAGATTTTTTTGATCGTTATTTAAAACTTCAACTGATTTGTTTAAAAAATCTTGAATTCTATTTTTATTATTATCAATAAATTCCAATGAAATTATAGATGTTCCTTTTTTATGATTTTTAACAATTATATTTTGATAATGCTTAACTGTACTATTAAAATCTTTTAATTCTATAAAATATGTTTTACCAGAAAGTTTAGTTAATAAATTATTTTTATGAATACTAAGATTAAAATATGGGCTTAGTATTTTCGAATTTATATCAAAAGTTTCACTATAATCAATTTTATATTCGTCTAATTTTTGAAGTTTAAAATTTTTAAAATTTAATAATTTTAGTTTAAAATCGTTTTCATATTCAAAACTAATTTTTACTTGAGTTTCAGATAAAAATTCTAATTTTAATGGGGTATTAATTATTTGACTAAATAATGAATCAAGTTCAACTTTAAAAGGATTGTCTCCATAAATATCTTTTAGTTGGTATTTGCCTTTTTTCAAATAATTTATATAATATTGTTGTTTTTTTACAACTTTTTCATTATGTTCTCTAGATTTTAATATAGTAATTATAGTTTCCACTTCATCACTTGATCCGCCCCAATTAAATAATATATTTGTACTGGAAGAGAAAAGTGGATTTTGTTCTTCCTTTACTGTTATTATAGTCTTTAATTTATATTTTCTTTCTTTTCTTTTAGTTAAATAATTAGATATAAATAAAGCAATTAGGATACTTATTAAAAATAATTTCCAATACGAAAGTATTTTAAAAACATACATTTTAATATCGGCAGTTTTAATATCTGATTGTCCTATGTTTTGATTAAACTGTTCCATTAAATTTATAAATTATTAATAAGTAAAATAGTAGTAGCAATTAAAGATAAAGCTGCAACTACAGTAGTAAACGTTTTCGCACCTGTTTCGCCAGTTCCCCAAGATTTTTGTTTTAGGGGTTCAATAGAAATAATATCGTTTGGTTGTATAAAAAAACCTTCTTTATTAATAAAATCTAAACGAGTCAAATCTAATTGATATTTTTTAACACCATCTATATTATTCCTTATAATGGTTACTTTTTTACGGTCACCAGTTATAGTTATATCACCAGCATTTGCAATAGCTTCAATGATATTAACTTGATTTTGAAAAATAATATTTGTACCAGGTCTATTAACTTCACCAATTACAGTATATCTAATTCCTGCTAATTTAACGGTAACAAAAATGTCATCCATATTTTTAAACATTTTAGATAATTCGGTTTCAATTTTTTGACGAACCTCTTTAGTTGTGTAACCTAAAACATTTAATTCATCCAAATGCGGTATTCTAATAATACCATTTCTATCAACCGAATAGGTAGTAAAATATAATTGTTCTTGCGTTATAACATTAACGTTGTTGTTTTCAATTTTCTTAAATAATGCAACTAAATTAGGGTCACTAGCTTTAATTTGTATATCAATTAAATCATTTGTTTGTAATCTATATGGAGCGTTGTTTATAGTGTTTATTTCAGTTTTTGAAATTGGGTCACCTTGAAAATAAGTTAAGTCTTTTGTAGGTATGCAAGAAGAAAACAAAATAGCAATTACAACAATTAAAATGAGGTTTTTCATTAAGATAATTTTTTACGAACTGCAAATATACTTTTATTAGCGTAAAAGAGCAATTTTTATTTTATTTTCGCAAAAAAAAACAGTATGTTTTTTCAAGTTAAAAATTATTTTTCTTTTTTATGTAAGGCGACCACAAAATATGATGTGCATTCGCCTTTTGTATATAAATTAATAACGGAATGTTTTGATGGTAAAACAACAAAAGAAAACACAACGATATTAAGTAAATATACAAAAGATTTATCAAACGATAATCAATGGATTAATGTAGATGATTTTGGTGCAGGTTCAAGAGTTTTTAAATCTAATAATAGAAAAATAAAAGACATCTGTAAAAATGCAGGAATTTCTGCAAAAAATGCAGAATTGTTAATTCGTTTAGTAAATTATTTTAAATCCGAAAATATCTTAGAAATAGGTACATCGTTAGGTGTTGGCACTTTAAGTTTGTCTTTAGGAAATATTAACTCAAAAATCACAACTTTAGAAGGTTGTAAAGAAACCCAAAAAGTTGCACAAAGTTATTTAAGTAAATTTAATAGAAAAAATATTAATTTTGTTTTAGGTAATTTTGACGAAACATTAGAATCGGTTTTAAATATAAAATACGATTTAATTTATTTTGATGGTAATCATCAAAAAGAACCAACAATTCGTTATTTTGAACAATGTTTAAAAACCATACATAATGAAACTGTTTTTATTTTTGATGATATTCATTGGAGTAAAGAAATGAATGAAGCGTGGAGTTATATTAAAAATCATAAAAAAGTAACCTTAACTATAGATACGTTTTATTGGGGAATTGTATTTTTTAGAGAAGAACAATTTGAAAAAGAACATTTTGTTTTGAAA
>CAYQTF010000135.1:0-7134 GCA_964420345.1 uncultured Flavobacteriaceae bacterium | reverse complement strand
AAAAAATGTCAATCTCCAAGCTTATGAATAAACTTTGACAAAGTATATTATTAAAGCGTCTGTTATAAAGATATCATCAAAATAAATTACTTATGGGAATACATCTTTTTTTAAGGAGTTCATTTGTTCGCTTCGCTCTAGTTATGATATGTTTTGTTGTGACATTTTAGAATTTGATAGTTTTCTTTATAAAAATTAATATTTTAGACTACTTTCAATACAATCTTTAGCTAATGTCCAATATCGACACTTTAGGAGAAATAAAAATATTTCAACAAAATATTGTTAGTTTTGTCTATAACAAAAAAGAGAGGAATTATTATTTAACAATTCCTCTCTTTTTTAATTATAAATTATCGTTTATTTTACAATAATTTTTTTAGTATTTCCTAATTTTGAACTTCCTAAGCGTAATATATAAACTCCAGGAGTTGCGTATGACATATCTAAATCATAAGAATAACCACCATTTTCATTATCTAAATTATAACTTAATAATTTTTGACCTATCATATTTGTAACTGTAAAAGTTAATCTTTCATTAATATCTGTAGTTAATACAGAGATATTAAATTGATTATTTTCTAAACTAGAAACGATGAAATTTGCATCATTAAATAGATTGTTTTCTACATTAAGCGCTTCTACAATATTTACGGTATAATCTTCCGTTTCACCAAAACCAACAGCATCACAAGCATCATCAGGCACATTAGAGCTCCAACGTGTTTTTGCTCTCATTACATGCGATCCCAAAGCAACACCTGTTGGGATTATCAAGTCTGTCGTTTCCGTATAACTACCGCTACCATTACCAACACCTAATATGAAATTATCTACTACAATCTCATCTGTAGTAAAAGAAAAATCATCATTAAAATCAATCCAAACTCTAACAAACTGATTACCATAACTTGTTCTTACTGTTAAACTGTTTGTGCTATTTTGATTTAAATCAGTACTTATTGCTGTGAAATCTGAATAACCTCCATCACAACCTGAAGTATTATTAATTGTACCAACTTGAAATAATTGAAAACCATCACCTTCAGAACAATCTAATGCTGGTTGACAAACTGTTTTTGTAATAACAACTGATAGTTCATCATTCGAAGTATCGCTATCATTTGTAAGTGAAGTTGTAACCGATAAATTATGATTACCAATAGCTATAAAATCACCAGTCTGCATAAATGTATATGTTAAATCTGAATTGCCATCTAACGGTCCAGGAACATTTTCAATAACAGGAGTTCCTCCATCAAGAACATAAGTAACATCAAAATTACTTTGAGTATTACCACCAAAATTTGTAATGGTAACTGTAATAGATTCTGTTGCTGTTAAATCTGTTCCAGATATTGGAGATGTAATTGCACTAATACCAATATCGTTAGGGTCTAAATAAGTGATTTCTGTAGAACTACAATCGTTTGTTGAATCTTCATCTGTAACTAATTCTGTACATGCTTCAACAGTATAGGTGTGGCCTTGTATAGAAAAGTCAATTCCTGTAAAAGTAAATTGATCAGAAGATGAAGAAGCGATTGTACTTGTATAAGTACCTGTTGCTACTAACAATCCATCAACAGTTAAATTAACAGGAATATTAGTTTGACTATTTTCTCCATAATTAAAAATAGTTACGACAACATCTTCGTTTGCACTTAAAGTACCACTTGTAGGCGAATCAATATTCACAACTCCAGTATCATTGTCAAAATTTGGTGCAATTTTAAAAACACCAACAATGTCTTTTCCTCCATTTCTTATATATTCATTAATAAACCAAAACGTTTTATCATCAATTGGGTCAACATCTAATTTACTATAATCTCCGTATCTAAACCCACCAACATTTCCTGTTCCATTTGCAATTACTTCTTCTGCAATTGTCATAGTACCTAGGGCATCATTGGCAAATCTACCTGTATAGTAGGAACTTACTCTTACAGTTGTTGGCGTAGTTGGACCAGACATAGATGTATAACCCATTGCTATATTCCCTTGCACATCCATTGCCATTGACCCCATCCATGCATGTCGTCCATCTGGAGCAGTATATGTTCCTTCTTGATATAAAGACCAAGGCTGATTATCTCCAGATTGTCTTAATTCATACCATCTAACTCCAGCTAATTCTCCATTAGATACATCGGTATCAACTACAAAATTAAAAATAGCAGAATTATGTCCAGCAAATTTCCTAAACTGTGCTTGATTCATAATAGTTGCTTGTAGTGCATCTATATCGCCGCCACCAGGTTGGGTTAGGTTTGAAAAACTACCACCATCAAATACAGAAATAAAAGGAGTAGTATTGATGGTTTGAGCTGCAGAAATAGTTGAATTTCCAGGAGTAACCCAATCAACATCTAAAGTCCAAAGTTTTATATGATCTTGTGCTACTCCAGTCCAAGCATCATCTTGTAGATATATAAAAGTGGCACCACCAGCGGCTGGTAAATTATCATTAGTTACATTTAATGCTTGAGGACTAAAAAAACCACTTGTAGCGATTCCTGGTAATGGGAAACCAACAATTTGTGCAGAAGGGTTTCCTGCAAGCATTTCATCTCTTTCTAAAGCATATATTTTATTAGTTGCATTAGTGTTATCGGTTACATAATAACCATCACTCCATACAGATAATTTATTGTAATCATTAACTTGCGGAATTGAATATACAAACCAATTTGCAGTTTCAGGATCTGGTCCATCAGAAACAGCAACTTCAATTCCGTTCCCTATATAAAGGTAAGTCATTACCCATCTATCTGCAGCATTGTCGTATGAAATTGTTAAATCACAACAACCACCACCCGAAAAAATATTGGTAACAGCTAAAGGTCCAAGTATTTCAATTCCATTTTTGTCGTAAATACTAAAGCCTGTATTATAAACAATCATTACGTGATTTGGTCCGACAGCTAATGCAGGGTCAGATGGTGGTCCAACATTATTATCAACTTCAAAAGTAAAGTTTGGTGCTCTACCTTGTATTTTTTGAGTTAATGGATGTGGATTACTTGCTAAAAAATCATTTTTAGTTTGTGGGTCTTTACCTATAATAATTTTATTTTTACTAGATCTTCCGTCTTGTGGTTCTTTTCTAGTTGGTTCTGCTGGAATTAATTCTGCTCTTGATGCAAGAGACGGAACAATTCTCATAGAAGTAGATTTGCCAAAGTATGTAGCTTTAGCAGGTTTGTTGCTTTCGTTTTGTGAAAAACCTGTAAAAGCAAAAATCAAAATTATAATAAATGTAATTATTTTTTTCATTTTTTGAATTGTTTTAATGTTAAACTTTTTTAATGTTATGAATGTAATAAAAAAATATTTTATATTCTTATAATCTAAATAGACTCTAATAAATTTACACAAAAAAGACTGCTCAATTAAAGCCAGTCTTTTTTGTATAAATTCGGAAAATTATTTTATTATAATCTTTTTAGTGTTCCCTAATTTAGAATTCCCTAAACGTATAATATAGACACCAGGTGTTGCATATGACATATCTAAATCATAAGAATAACCACCATTAGTATTATTTATATAATTATTAACTAAAATTTGCCCTAATGTGTTAGATACACTAAAAGCTAATCTTTCATTAATAGTTGTATTTACTACGGAGATATTGAATTGATTATTCGGTAATGTTGCAACAATAAAATCAGATTCATTAAATAAATTTTCATCTACACTAATTACTTGGTCAATAATATTTACGGTATAATCTTGAGTTTCACCAAATGCGTAATCTGCACATGGATCATTCACGTCTCCAGGATTCCCAGTTGTATCAAGACTTCTTACTCTTAAAGTATGACTCCCTAAATTTGCACCAGAAGGTAAAACTAAATCAAAAGGGGTTAATTCGTTAAATACAGGATATTCTTCACCAAAAATTAATTGTTCAGATCCTTCAAAAGCTCCATTATCATTAAAGTCAATCCAAACAGATAATTTTTCTGGTCCATTAATACCTTCATCCCAGTTCATTTGAGATTGCAATATATAAGTACCTATTTGCAAGTTCAAATCTGTTGATAAATTTCTTCTATCTGCGTAACCTTTTATAATTCCTCCACCTTCATTGTTACAACCATTACCACCATCATCTATATTTATTGCTCCTAATATAAAATGTTTAATTCCGTCTAAATTACAACCAGTATCTGTACTAGTATCACCATCTCCAGCAACAGGAATACAAACAGTTAATTGGTTTAATATTATATTTGTGCAATCATTATTTACACTTTCATCACCAGTTAAATTAGCACATGCTTCTATATGATAAACTTCACCTGTTGACATATTTACAGTTTCTGTAAAAGTGTATTGTGCTGAAGCTCCAGGTTCAATACTTCCAGTGAAAATTTCATTAACTGTATTGCCATTAAATGTGTAAGAAACAGGAATGTTTGATTGTGCTGTATCTCCAAAATTATTGATAGTTATAGTAACTTGCTCTGTTGCTGATGTTGCGCCATTGATTGGAGCATCAATACTTGTTACACCTGTATCATTAGATGTAGGTTCGATTTTAAAAACACCTACAACATCTCTTCTATTTGGGTCAAAATATTCTGAGATAAACCAAAAAGTATCTTCCACAGCATCTACAGTTAAATGTGTATAATCTGCATATCTAGAATTTGTATTATTTGCAGAACTTTGTGCGATTAATTCTTCTTGAATAGGCATAGTTCCTATCGGGCTATCATCAAAACGACCAGTATAATTAATTGCAATACGTTGTTCGTTATCACCACCCATTGATGTGTAACCCATTCCTATATTTCCGTGAGAATCCATTGCCATTGAACCTGCCCAAGCATGTTTATTATCAGGAGCAGTATATGTACCTTCTTGAAATAAAGTCCAAGGACTACCGTCATTATCCTGTCTTAATTCAAACCATCTAATCCCTGCTCTTATTGCACTTCCTGCTGCAACATCTACTGGAAAATTACAGACTACCGAATTATGTGAAGCAAATTTTCTAAACTGTGCTTGATTACTCATTGTTTGTGCTAACGCATCAATACGAATACCTCCAAAAGGTTGTTCTAAATTTGAAAAAGGATCAACGCCTCCACCATTATTAAATCCAGGAAAAAAACTTGTAAATGCACTTGTGGTTATTTGTTGAGCTGTTGATATGGTTGAGTTTGCAGTATTAACCCAATCTACATTTATTGACCATAATTTTAAATGATCTTGAGATACATTTGCCCAAGCGTCATCTTGCATATAAATTACTGTTGCGTTACCATTTGCAGGTGCTTGTTCATTACATACATTAATAATTTGAGGACTATAGAAACTTGTACCAATAGTACTTCTTCTTAAACCAGGTAAAGGAAAAGATAAAAATTGTGCTGCATTACCTTGTAACATTTCTTCTCTTTCTACTACAAAAACTCTATTAGTACCAATATTAGCAGTTACATAATAACCATCTGGCCAAATAGAAAATTTAGTATAATCGGGAAAACTACCAGTACCGAAACCAGTTGTGTATATATACCAACCATCATTTACAGGGTCTGGACCTTGAGATATTGCTACATTAAAACCATTTGGGTTATTATCAAATTCTGTTATTACAAACCTGTCTGCTATTGCATCGTACAATACTATTGGGTCACCAATTGCATTACCTGGAAATATTGTTGCTAAAGAAGCTTCTGGTGTTAGAGGATTGCCTAACTTGTCAAAAATTCTAAAACTTGTATTCCAAGCACCAATATAATGGTTTGGACCAACAGCGCCGGTTGGATCAGATGGAATACCTGATGATGCATCTGCAATAAAAGTTAATTCAAGTGATTTTGTAGAAACTTTAGGTGCATTCTTTTGATTTTCAATTAAAGGATCATTTCCTTTCGGCAAACCTTTACCGATAATGTTATGGTTTGCTCCTTTCATTTTCATTCTTCCATTCTTAGGACTTTTAGGTGCTGGAATAAATGTGCCATTTTTTATTTGTTCCGCAATACTTGGTACTATTATAGCACTGGGTATTTCTCCAATATTTGTTGCCTTTACTGATTTGTCGTTTTTTTGAGCATTAATATTTACAGTAAACGCTACAATAATTAATAAAGTAAAAAGTTTTTTCATTTTTTTAAGTGTTTAAATGAGTTTGATTAATTTAATTGCAATATAGTCTTTTTCAGTATAATTCTATATTATTTTTATTGAACAACATTAAAGATAAAAACCCTACCTAATTATTTATCCATTTTTTAAATGAAATTTCTTTGGTAACTATTGAATTTATTTCATCTATTGAAATTCGTTCTTGTTTCATAGAATCTCTATACCTAATAGTAACCGTATTATCTTCTAAAGATTGATGATCTATGGTTACACAAAAAGGTGTTCCGTTGGCGTCTTGTCTTCTATATCTTCTGCCAATTGCATCTTTTTCATCGTAAGCTACTTGAAAATCAAATTTTAAATCCTCTACTATTTTATTTGCCAATTCTGGCAAACCATCTTTTTTAAGTAATGGCAAGATCGCAATTTTAGTTGGTGCTAAAATAGAAGGTAATTTTAAAACAACTCTTGAAGAACCGTCTTCTAACTCTTCATTTTGTAATGCTGTTGAAAAAATTGCTAAAAACAAACGGTCTAAACCTACCGAAGTTTCCACTACATAAGGTACATAACTCGAATTGGTAGTATGATCAAAAAACTGCAGTTTTTTACCAGAATGTTCTTGATGTGCTTTTAAATCGAAATCTGTTCTAGAATGAATACCTTCTAATTCTTTAAACCCAAAAGGAAAATCAAATTCTATATCTGTTGCAGCGTTAGCGTAATGTGCTAATTTTTCATGATCGTGAAAACGATATTTTTCTTCACCAAGACCTAAAGATTTATGCCAATTAATTCTATTTTCTTTCCATTTTTCATACCAAATTTTATCATCTCCTGGTTTTACAAAAAATTGCATTTCCATTTGTTCAAATTCACGCATTCTAAAAATAAATTGTCTTGCTACAATTTCGTTTCTAAATGCTTTACCTGTTTGCGCAATACCAAACGGAATTTTCATTCTACCAGTTTTTTGCACATTAGCAAAATTCACAAAAATACCTTGTGCGGTTTCGGGTC
>CAYQTF010000134.1:0-7166 GCA_964420345.1 uncultured Flavobacteriaceae bacterium | reverse complement strand
TTAAATGATTTACATTTATCTGCAAAGCATTATCAATAGAATTACTTGTTCCCATAGAAAAGAATAATTTATTGGTTTCTTTTTTTGCTTCGGTTAATAATTTTGGTCTAAACTCATATAGATAACTCATCAAACTTTTCATTTGCATAGGATGTAACTCAATACTTCGTGAATTCGTTATTGCTGTGGATGGCACATAAAGTAACACTTGCTCTAAATTAACATGGTTGATTTCGAGTGCACTTAAATCTTCTCGTTTCAATCCTTGAAAAATAACCATCCCTAACATTACTTTATTTCTACGTCCGATAAATGTTTTCACATCAATCAGTCTATAAATTTCCCTTGCATCCTTATTAGATAATATAAATTTAGGTAAGGTCTTTTCTCGTTTTTTATGTTTGATAAATAAAGTAGGATTATCCGTTCGATTAATTGATTCAAAATAATGTTTAATAACACTTAATCGTTGTCGTATCGTAATTTACACTTAATCCTTTTTCTACACAATGACGTTTATAATCATACAAATCATTAAGTGATGTTGTTTCTGTATTTAGATTATGTTGCTGACACCAAATTAAATTGATTTTTAACCGCAAAGTTCCCTGTTTTTAGTCTGTATGATTGATAGACGATAATTTTACATCATCATATTGTGCCATTATGTGACAACCTTCTTTTGGTCATTCTTTTAGTTGTTGTATTTAAATCCCTTTAGGTATTGCATCAATCAAAGTTTTGGTATATTCTTTTTTTGGATTTTTATAAATCTCATCTGCATCACCAATTTCTTCAATTTTACCTTGATTCATTACAACTAATTGATCTGCCATATATTTTACAACTGCTAAATCATGCGAAATAAATATATAAGTAAAGTTAAAGTCTTTCTTTAAGTCATTAAGTAAATTTAAAACCTGTGCTTGTACCGAAACATCTAAAGCAGAAACCGATTCATCGCAAATAATGAGTTTTGGTTGTAAAGCAATAGTTCTTGCAATACCAATTCTTTGTCTTTGTCCGCCAGAAAATTCATGCGGATAACGGTAATAATGCTCTTGTTCTAAACCTACTTTTTCTAAAATTTCAAAAACCTTTTCTTTTCGCTCTTTAGCCGAATTATATAAGTTATGAACTTTCATAGGTTCTAAAATCGCTTCACCAACTAAAATTCTTGGATTTAAACTAGAAAACGGATCTTGAAAAATGATTTGTATTTCTTTACTAAGATTCCTTCTTTCTTTTTTACTGAGGTTGGTAATGTCTTTATTTTGGTATAAAACAGTTCCTTTTGTGGCTTTTTCTAAACCCATAATAGTTCTGCCTAAAGTGGTTTTACCGCAACCAGATTCGCCTACCAAACCCAATGTTTCGCCTTCGTATATTTTTAAAGAAACATCGTCAACTGCTTTTACGATATTTTTTTTGGAAATAAAATAAGTTGCAAGGTTTTTTATTTCTAGAATTGGTGGTTTTGAATATAGGATTTTGTGGTTTTCTTGGCGTTCTTTTAAAGTAACCGCAAAGGTCGCAAGGTTTTCGCAAGGTTCGCTAAGATTATCTTTTATTTTTTCTTGTTTCTTTTCTCTGTGAATCTTAGAGTTGCTTTGTGAATCTCTGTGTAACAACTCTTCACTCAAATAATCATCTACAGTAGGCAAAACACGCAACCTGACATCCAAACTAGGTTTAGAATGAATTAGCGCTTTGGTATAATTATGTTCAGGGTTTTTAAAAACTTGTTCTACATTGCCTTGTTCTACAATTTTACCTTTATACATTACTAAAACACGATTTGCAATTTCCGAAATTAAGGCTAAATCATGCGTTATAAAAATAATGCTCATTTCGGTTTCTTGCTGTAATTCTTTAAGCAATAAAATAATCTCTTTTTGAACCGTAACATCTAAAGCGGTTGTTGGTTCATCGGCAATTAAAATTTTTGGTTTACAAGCAATTGCCATGGCAATCATGACGCGTTGTTTTTGTCCGCCAGAAATTTGATGCGGATATTGATTAAAAATCTGTTCTGCTCTCGGTAACTTTACTTGATTAAACAGTTTAATAACCTCTACTTTACAATCTGTTTTAGAAAGATTTGTGTGTTCTTTTAAAATTTCTAAAACTTGATAACCACAAGTTAAACTAGGATTTAAAGAACTCATTGGTTCTTGAAAAATCATCGCAATTTTATTACCTCTAATCTTACGAAATTGTTTTTCGGTTAAACCGATTAAATTTTGATCTTGAAACTCAATTTCGCCAGAAACCAGTGCTTTTTTCTTGGGCAATAAACCTAAAATTGATAATGAAGTAACCGATTTTCCAGAACCAGATTCACCAACAATACCTAAAATTTCGTTTTTATTTAGGTGGAATGAAATGTTGTGAACTACGTCATTCCGAACTTTATTCGGAATCTGTTGTCCCTTTTTATAGGGTTTTTTAGGAAAACCAATAGTCAGATTTTTTATGTTTAAAATTGGATTCAAATATTATTTTATTTCAGTTATAAAAGTATCTAATTTTTCTTTAACTTCCATAGAGATTTCATTATTTTCAATCCAACCATGAACATCTGTAATATATTTCATGCCTAAATAATTAGCAGTTTCTATAAAAGGCATGTGAAATCCGTTTTTTAATTCCTTATCGCTTGCTGAACTAATAACTGCCATTTCCATTCCTTTTAGTTTTCTTCCTAAATCTTTTCTGGTTTCTAAACAATCAGAAATTCGATCAAAAAAGGTTTTTAAAATTCCGCTCATAGCATACCAATAAACTGGTGTTGCAAAAATAATTAATTGGTAATTGGTTATTATTTCTTCCATTAATGGTAAAAAATCATCGTTGCTATTTTTGAATTCATAATCGAATTCCGCTATGTTTTTCGTTTTTAAATCTACAATTTCATAACCTGTTTTTTGACTTATATAATTTGCTAGTTTAAAAGTTTCGCCTTTGCTATTTGAACTACCTAAAATTATGATTGCTTTTTTCATTATTTAATCAATTCTTTTAATTTTTATAGATTCTGATAGTTATTTCAAAACAGTAAAATTTTAATAATATCTTTTTCAACTCCATATTTTTGCATAGATTTTTTAAAAATTACCTCAAAATTATTTCCTTTTCTATCTTTAAATTCCTGTTGAGAAATTTCCAACAATTTATCAATAATATTTAAGAATTGATTTTAATACAAAATTAAGAAAATCAAATTACAACTATTTCATCATCACTCAACAAATCGATATTACTAAATCTAAGTAATAATTGAACAACTGCCAAGGTGTCTTTTTCACAGTATTTTACTATACGATTTAAGTTTTTTTCTTTGTAATAAACTTCGGCAACTTGCGAGCCATCAATATCATCTTTTGGCGACGGAATATTTAGAATATTGGTTAATAAACTAAGTGAAGTATAATGTTTATAATCTCCGAATTTCCATAAATCTAAAGTATCAATATGTTGTATTTCCCAAGGTTTTTTACCGAAAAGGTTTAGTTTTTCAGGAAGATTAATATTGTTAATTATCATTCTTCTTGCGATATACGGAAAATCGAATTCTTTACCATTATGCGCACAAAGTAAATGTTTGGGTTTTGAAAAATGTTCGAATAATAAATCTTTAAATTCGGTTAAAAGTTCTTTTTCATTATCGGAATAATAGGATTTTATTCTAAAAGTTCTATTTTTTTCAAAAGATGAAAAAAAACCAACCGAAATACAGATTATTTTACCAAATTCTGCCCAAATACCTGCTCGTTCATAAAATTCTTCTGCGGTAAATTCTTCTTTTCTCTGGTATTGTGTTTTCTTAGCGTAGAGTTCTTGTTTTATTTTGGATAAATCTGAAAAATGTTCGAATTCAGGAACAGTTTCAATATCTAAAAATAAGATGTTTTCGGGTTTTATTTTACTTAGCATTTTTTTATTTTTCTACTAAGGTATAAAATAATTTAGAAATTAGACTAATTAAATAGTAAAGAAAATTATTTTTTCGCTTTATAAAGTGGCACATTAGAACAAGCTTCGCCATACATTATACTAGTTGCAACTGGAATTAATTTTTCAATTAATTGCACATAAGCAGTTTGTGGTATTGGTTTTGTAGCACAACCTTTTACCAAAATTAGTTTACCTCTAAAAAATTCGATATCTAATTTATTAATAATTTCATTAAATAAAATGGATTCGATTTTATCAATATCGCCAACAACAACACGTTTGGTAAATGGTGCTAATTTTGTGGTAATTAGCAAATAAGCCCATGCTGGTATTATTGCATCGCTACTACAGTGTAAAGCAACAAATGCATCTTTATATTTACTCCAATCGTGATTATTTACGCTTTCACGAAAATCTTTTTCTTTTAAAATAAATTCTTGAAATAACCAATCTTTAATATCAAACAAAATACGTTCGCCTAAAGGATAAAAATCTTCTAGATCAATGGTTACTAATTTGCTATTCGCTACTCTATTTATGATATCGTGTTGCATTTAAACCCCTTAATTTTCAAATGAATATTTTTTGAAAGATACGTAAATTTATTTTACGCTACTTTTTTATAAAAAACCTAACTCTAATTTTGCTTCTTCGCTCATTAAATCTTTAGTCCAAGGTGGATCAAAGGTTATTTCTACTTCAGCATTATTTATTTCTTCTAATGTTTTTACTTTTTCCTCTACTTCAATTGGTAATGTTTCTGCAACTGGACAATTTGGTGAGGTTAATGTCATTAAAATTTTAGCATCATTATTCTCATTTACCAAAACATCATAAATTAAACCTAACTCATAAATATCTACAGGTATTTCTGGGTCATAAATCTCTTTAAGTTTAACGATGATTTTATCTCCTATATTTTGTACTTGTTCTTCGTTCATTACTTTTATTAATTCTATCACTACGGTTCATGACAAAAGTACAATAATTTTACTGATTTTCTAATTCAAACTTTAAAGCAAAGTATTTTATACGTTTAATCATAGACACTAAACCATTTGCTCTTGTTGGTGATAAATGTTCTTTTAAACCAATTTTATCAATAAAATTAGCGTTTGTTTCAATAATTGTTTTTGGTGTTTGATTGGAATAAATACGGATTAACAATGAAATAATCCCTTTCGTTAAAATGGCATCTCCATCGGCAGTAAAAACAAGTTTATCGTTGTTTTTTTCGGCATGTAACCAAACATTAGATTGACATCCAAAAATTAAATTTTCAGTTTGTTTATGTTTTGGATCTATTAATGGTAACGATTTTCCTAACTCAATTAAATATTCGTATTTTTCCATCCAATCATCGAACAATTCAAATTCATCGATAATTTCTTCTTGTAATTCTTTTATAGTCATTTAGAAAACTTATTTTTGCAAAGAAACAAAAAAAGTTTAACGTAATGATTTTCAAAACGATTAAACAATTACACAATAAACGATTAAACATTATAAAATGAGTAAACTTCTAATTGTAGGAACAGTAGCTTTTGATGCCATAGAAACTCCTTTTGGTAAAACAGATAAAATTCTTGGTGGTGCTGCAACTTATATTGGCTTATCGGCTTCTAATTTTGGTATAAAATCAGGCATAGTTTCTGTTGTTGGTGGCGATTTTCCGCAGGAATATTTAGACATGTTAAACGATAGAAATATCGACACAACTGGTATTGAAATCGTAAAAGATGGTAAAACATTTTTTTGGTCTGGTAAATATCATAATGACATGAATTCTCGGGATACTTTAATAACTGAATTAAACGTTTTAGAACATTTTAATCCTGTTGTGCCAGAAAATTTTAAGGATTCTGAAATTGTAATGTTAGGTAATTTACATCCTGGAGTTCAAATGAGTGTGATTAATCAAATGACTACAAAACCAAAATTAATAGTTTTAGATACTATGGATTTTTGGATGAATATTGCTTTAGACGATTTAAAAGCAGTCATCAAAAAAATTGATGTTATCACAATTAATGACGAAGAAGCAAGACAATTAAGTGGTGAATATTCTTTGGTAAATGCAGCAAAGAAAATTCATGAAATGGGACCAAAATATGTGGTTATAAAAAAAGGTGAACATGGTGCGTTATTATTTAGTGAAGGTAATATGTTTTATGCTCCTGCATTACCATTAGCCGAAGTTTTTGACCCAACAGGTGCAGGCGATACTTTTGCAGGCGGTTTTACAGGTTATCTCGCAAAAACGGGTAATATTTCGTTTGATAATATGAAAAATGCCGTAATTTATGGTTCTAATTTAGCTTCGTTTTGTGTAGAAAAATTCGGAACTGAAAGAATGGTAAATTTAACACAAGAAGAAATTAAAAATAGATTACAACAGTTTAAAGAATTAACACAGTTTGATATTGAATTAAGTTAAATAGTATATATTTGCTACACTAACTAAATTTATGATTACCGAAGAACTCATCGTTCAATTTCAACAAAAGAATGTGAAAGCATTCGATAAATTATATCATTATTATAATGATAGTTTATTAGGTGTCATAAATAATATTGTTAGAGATGAAGAATTAGCCAAAGATATTTTACAGGAAGTTTTTGTAAAAATTTGGAATAATTCCGATAAATACAACAAAACAAAAGGTCGGTTTTTTACTTGGATTTTAAATATTGCTAGAAATTCTGCAATAGATATGACACGTTCTAAAAACTTTAAGAAGAGTTTAAGAAACCAAGATGTCGAAAATTTCGTAGATATAATAGAGAGTAATGAAAATTTTGAAAGTAAATCAAATTTTATTGGTGTAAAAAAGTTTGTACAACAATTAACCGATAAATGTAAAAGTGTAATCGATTTAATATTCTTTAAAGGATTTACTCAAAAAGAAACAGCAGAAAAATTAGAAATACCATTAGGTACAGTAAAAACTCGTAACAGAAACTGTATTAATGAATTAAAAAAAATGATGCGTTAAAAATTTGGATATAAATAATTACATATCAACAGGTATATTAGAAATGTACATAGCAGGTTCGCTTTCCGAAAAGGAGAACCAAGAAATCTATGACTTGTCTTCAAAACACCCTGAAATTTTATCTGAAATCAAACACATTGAAAAAGTAATTATTGAATTAACTGCTGCTGCAAATCCGTTTAATACGGACAATATTTTAAATCTTATTAAAAA
>CAYQTF010000133.1:0-7170 GCA_964420345.1 uncultured Flavobacteriaceae bacterium | reverse complement strand
ATTTATTTTAGAGTAATCAAATTTATAATCAAATTAATTTTTATAAATTTGCAGAAATCTAAAAACTTAAACGTCTTGAACAATTCAAAATATTATAAATCGTTAAAAAACTTAAAAGAACAAATTGCAAAAAACGGTGTAAATACGGATATTGTTGAAGAATTAAAAACCTTAAGAGTTATGGTTGTTGATGAAAAACAACCATTATTAGCAAAAACGATTCGTTTAATTTACGAGCATATTGAAGAAAACAAAACATTTAACGTTGCTATACCAGACGACGAGCCAATTGAAGGTTTTGAAAAAGAAGAAACTGAAGTAGAAATAAATCCAACAGAAAGTTTAGAGTATCTTTTTTCCAATATGGAAGGTTATCAAAAAAGCATGAACGAAACCGATATTAGAGGTTTTGTTGCGGATTTAAAAGTGCAAGCAGGAGAAGATTATTAATATTTAAAGATTAAATAATTTATCTAATTCCTTTGTGATTCTAGTAATACGTTGCGTTTTAGCATCTAATAAGCACCAAGTAGTTTGTGATTTTGCTAATAATATCTCTTCTCGATATATTTCCACTTTTCTAATTGATTTTATTCCTTTTAAAGTAGCAACCCAAGTTTTAATGGTGATTTCTTCATCTAAAAAAGCAGGTTTTAAATAGTCTATTTCGTGCCTAATTGCAACCCAAATATACTTATCTCTAATTTTTTTAGTAGATAGAATATTCCAATGTTTTATAGAAATATCGTTAATCCATTGCAAATAAACTACATTATTTACGTGGTTTAAAGCATCTATTTCAGATTTTAATACAATATGTTTATCGATGAAAATTTTCATAATTTTAAAAAGACTAAAGTATAGATATTTTAGTTTATTTTTGGGACTTATTTTACATAACTTAATAAAATGATTGATTTAACAGATTTTTTCAACAAAATAGAACAAAGTTTACAACAAGATGATTTTGTAAAACTGACATTAAGTAAACCTTTAAGTAAGAAAAATGAACTGCAAAATGTTTATTTAAGACTTGTTTATTTAAAAGAAGAGCAATTTTTTCAATTTACATATAGGTATAAAACTAACGACCAAGTAAAAAACCTTTCTTTTGAAGAAACAAAACAAATTTTAAACGATTTACTTTTAAATGCTTTTAGGTTTGCAACTTTATTCACCTTATCCGAAGACACACAATGTTTTGTTTCAAAAAAGAAAGTGGTTACTATTAAAAAGCAATATCCTAGTTTTAAAAACAAATTACCAGAACATCACGATAATGTAAAAAGTAAAAAAGTTTTAAAAAGTGATTATTTATTTCACTTAGGTATAAGTGATAAAGATGGGAATATCATTCATAAAATGGCAGATAAGTATCGCCAAATAAATAAATACTTAGAAATTATTGATGATTTAATGAAGACTTCAGATCTGCCAAATAAAATTAATATTGTAGATATGGGTTCGGGTAAAGGTTATTTGACTTTTGCACTGTATGATTATTTAGCAAACAAAAAAGGTTATAATGTAACAATTACTGGTATTGAATTAAGAGAAAAATTAGTGAATTATTGTAACGATATTGCTATAAAATGTCAATTTAGTAACTTGCATTTTGTTTGTAAACCAATTGAAGAATACAAAGAAAAAAACATCGATATCTTAATCGCTTTGCATGCTTGTGATACAGCAACAGATGACGCATTATATAAAGGTATTACTTCTAATGCCACTTTAATTGTTACAGCGCCATGTTGTCATAAACAAATTAGACAGCAGTTAAAAGGTAACCAACAAGAAAACCCAATTTTAAAGTATGGCATTTTTAAAGAGCGTCAATTCGAAATGTTAACAGATACCATACGAGCTTTACTTTTAGAAAAGGAAAATTATCAAACCAAAATATTTGAATTTATTTCAAACGAACATACTAGAAAAAATGTAATGTTAGTTGGTAAAAAATCGAATAAAAATTCTGATGTAAAAATAATAGATTCTAAAATCGAAAAGTTGAAACAAGAATTTGGAGTTACAGAACATTATTTAGAGGAATTAATGAAATTGTAAATGAAAATTTTAAAATAAAACCAAAAACTTATATGTCTTATATGGTTAAATAAAATCAAAAAATCATGAATACAGCAACTCAAATAAACCCAAAAGCAATTAAGTTTCTAAAACGTTTAGAAAAAAATAACAATCGTGAATGGTTTAAAGAACATAAAGAAGAGTATAAAATTTTAGAAGATGAAGTTAAAGAGTTTTATGCAACTTTAAATTTCAGGTTACAAAAAGAAGATAAAATCGATAAACTTAAAATGTTTAGAATTTATCGTGATGTTAGATTTTCTAAAGACAAAACGCCATATAATTTACATTTTTCAGGTTCATTCATGCGAGCAACTGTAAGATTGCGAGGCACCTATTATTTAAGAATTAAATCAGACGCAACATTAATTGGTTGTGGTTTTTGGGGACCAAGTAAAGAAGATTTATACAGAATTAGAAAAGAATTTGAATTAGACGCATCAGAAATTAGGAATATCATTAGTGATAAAAACTTTAAAAATATTTGGGGAGATTTTGTTGGCGAAGAAGTTAAAACTTCACCAAGAGGTTTTGATAAAAACCATGAAGCAATTGATTTAATTAAAAAGAAACAATTTTTATTCATAAAAGAATTTACAAATAAAGAAATGTTATCTGAAAATTTTCAAGAAGAAGTATATAATTCCTTTAAAGAAATTAGACCTTTTTTTGATTATATGAGTGAAATATTAACAACCGATTTAAATGGTGTTTCTGTTTTCGAGAAATAATCAAATAAAAAAAACGATTACTTATAAAATAAGTAATCGTTTTTATATATTTAAAAAGTAATTTATTTACCAAATAAACCACCTAGTAATCCGCCAAGACCACCTTTTTTTCCGCCACCCATAAGCATTCCTGCAACATCATCAATAATACTTCCGTCGCCGTCAGCATCTAATAATCGGTTTACTAAACTTTGTTGTTCTTTTTGACCGCCACCAAGCATACCGCCTAATAAACCACCTAAACCATTTTGATCAGAAACACCTTCTGATTTTGCTTGCTTACCTAAAGCACCCATTAAAAATGGACCAGCAACTTTTAAGATATTCATTGCGCTACCTAAATCAATACCACTAGACTTACTAACCGCTTGCGCTACATTTTCTTCTCTACCACCAAATACGTGACCTAAAATTCCTGCACCATCTTGCATTACATCATCATCAATTTTATTACCACCTAAAATACCACTTAATTTATCCATGATTCCTCCATCATGTTTTCCACCCATTAATGCACCTAATAACCCAGATGCACCATCGGTTGTGGAAGCGTTATTTTTCATTGCTCCTAATATAAGAGGCATTGCTGTACTTAATGCACTTTGTGTTTTGTCTTGCCCTAAACCTAGTTGTTTACTTGCTCCACTAATTAACATTTGTCCCATTGGACCTTTTAATAAATCTAAAATTCCTGCCATTTTAATTTTTCTTTTTAATATGATTAATAATTATTTCTTGCAATTTACAATTAAATTACATCTTCTCAAAAGAAAATATCATGCCAATATTAATTTTATTTTTATATATTGCTCTCTTATAAATTATAATTTATTATATGAAGAATTTAGCATTACATTGGAAGATTATCATAGGTATGGTTTTAGGAGTAGTTTTTGGCATACTTCTATCAAATTTTGAATGGGGAGCACAATTTGTAAAAGATTGGATTAAACCATTTGGAACCATTTTTATAAAAGTCTTAAAAATGATTGCTATTCCTTTAATATTAGCTGCATTAATAAAAGGAGTATCCGATTTAAAAGATATTTCAAAATTATCAAAAATGGGAGGAAGAACAATTATTATTTATGTATTAACTACCGTTTTTGCCGTGTCAATTGGTTTAGGGCTTGTTAATTTAATTAAACCAGGAAATTCTATAACGGAATCTACTAGAACTCAATTAATAGAAAGTTATAGTAAAAATACTACTAAATATAAAGAAACTGCAAAAACCCAAAAAGAAAATGGACCATTACAAGCATTGATTGATTTGGTGCCTGATAATATTTTTAAAGCAGCCACAAGTAATCGAAATATGTTACAAGTTATCTTTTTCGCAATTTTTTTCGGAATAGGATTAATTCTAATTCCAGAAGAAAAAGGTAAAACAGTTAAAGATTTTTTTGATGGATTTAATGAAGTCATTTTAAAAATGGTAGATTTAATAATGTTAGCAGCGCCTTATGGTGTATTTGCATTATTAGCAGCTATTATCGTTGAATCTCCAAATGCAGATTTATTTATTGCATTAGGGCAATATGCTTTCACAGTGCTATTTGGTTTAGCAACAATGGTTGCTCTTTATATTTTTATAGTATCAATATACACTAAAAAATCACCTGGTTTCTTTTTGAAAGGAATTTCACCTGCTCAATTATTAGCGTTCTCTACAAGTTCTAGCGCTGCAACATTACCAGTAACTATGGAAAGAGTTACTGAACATTTAGGTGTAGATGAAGAAGTAAGTAGTTTCGTTTTGCCAATTGGTGCAACCATTAATATGGACGGAACTAGTTTGTATCAAGCCGTTGCTGCTGTTTTTATAGCACAGGCTTTTGGAATGGATTTATCTTTAGGTACACAATTAGGGATTATTGCAACAGCAACATTGGCATCAATTGGTTCTGCAGCAGTACCAGGTGCAGGTATGGTAATGTTAGTTGGAGTGTTAGGTTATGCAGGAATTCCAGAAGCAGGTTTGGCATTAATTTTTGCGGTAGATAGACCACTAGATATGTGTAGAACAGTTATTAATGTTACTGGTGATGCAGCTGTATCTATGATTGTTGCTAAATCTGTAGATAAATTAGGAGAACCTCATGTAAAAGATTGGGACGATAATTATAAAGGAGAAATTTAAAATAAGCAATAATAATTTAATAAGACATGCAACTCTGTGAAATCTGTGAGTTCTGTGAGAAATAACAATTAACAAAAACCAAACCTATGAATATTTGTTTTTTAATGTATCCTTGGGAAACTATTAAAGTCCCTGAAAATGATTCGAGTGTATGTTTAATACACGAATGTGTAAAACGTGGTCATGGTGTTGCTATTTGTACACCTGCAAATTTAACTATAAGAAATAGTGAAACAAGTGCTTTTTGTACCATTATTAATAAAATGGACAAAGTACCAAGTAACCTAAAAACATTTCATAAAACGGCTAAAACACGAGAAGAAATGTTGCCGTTGGCAGGTTTTGATGTGATCTTTATGCGTGCAGAACCACCATTAGATCCGTTAATGTTAAATTTTTTAGATTCGGTTAAAGAAGATGTTTTTATAATGAATTCGGTTAACGGAATGCGTGTAGCAAACAATAAATTATATACCGCAGTTTTTGATGATCCAAATAATGAAATTATTCCGGTAACACATGTTTCCAAAAATAAAGATTATTTAATTAAAACTATTGAAGAATCTACTTCTGAAAAAATGATTTTAAAACCTTTAAATGGTTTTGGAGGTTCTGGTGTTATTTTAATCGAAAAATCAGCAATGGGAAATATTAATTCTTTATTAGATTTTTATCTTCAAAATGCCATTGGTGGAAGCGATTACGTTATTTTACAAGAATATATTGAAGGTGCTGAAAAAGGAGATGTTCGCATATTAATGCTTAACGGTCAGCCAATTTCTTCTATGAAAAGAATTCCAGGTGAAAATGATCATCGTTCAAATGTAAGTGCAGGTGGTTCTATAGAAAGACACACTTTAACAACAAAAGAGAAACAATTATGTGCTAAAATCGGGCCGAAATTAATTGCAGATGGTCTGCATTTTGTTGGTATAGACGTGATTAGCGAAATGTTAGTGGAAGTAAATGTAATGAGTCCAGGCGGAATTACATATATGAATAAAGCGTATAGATCAAAAATACAAGAACCAGTAATAGATTTTTTAGAGGATAAAGTGGCACAATTAAATGCAGGTTTTAACCGAAGAGCAAAATTGAGAAAAGCAGTTGATGATGCGTAAAATCAGTGTTCAGTTGACAGTATTCAGTCAACAGTAAAAACTAATTAATATAAAATGAAACCTTGCTACTTTTGTGAAAACCTTGCGATCTTTGCGGTTAAAATCATGCAAAAACTATCCATAAACCAAATAATCAATAAGATAAATAATCAAGAAACATTTCACGCTGTTTCTAATGATTATTCATTTACTTTAAAAATTGATAGTTATGTACATTATGTTTGTGGCGCAGTACATAATGGTCATCAATTTAGAAAATCCCTTTGGAAGAATTGTTTACATACAGAATACGATCGTTGGTTTGAGGAAGATCCAGAAACTAAAACAATGATTCAATCGCATCCAATTGTAATTGCAGGTTGTGATTCTAGGTTTGAATACGATTTGAATCGTGCGCCAGAGTCTGCTATTTATGTTGATGCTTGGGGAAAGCAGTTATGGAAAAATCCGTTACCAGAAAATGAAAAACGGCAAAGTTTGCATAAACATGAGAATTTTTACAAAGTTATTAACGCTTTAATTTCCAAATTAGAAGAGATACATAATAAGGTAATTGTTTACGATATGCATTCTTATAATTGGAAACGTTGGCCTAGAGAAGTACCAACGTTTAATTTAGGTGCAGGAAAAATAGATATGAATAGATTCGGTAATTTTGTAGAATCTTGGCGAATAGCATTAGCCGAAATTAAACTCCCAAATAATATTAAAAGTACTTCTTTAATAGATGATGTCTTTAAAGGAAATGGCTATTTTTTAAATTACATAACTTCAAATTTTAATAATACCTTAGTTTTAGCAACAGAAGTTAGTAAAATATATTGTGATGAATTAGAGCAGATTATGTATCCTGAAGTTGTTAATGCGATAGAAAAAGAATTAATAATAAGATTAAAAGAGCATGCCGATAGTTTTAAATTTAACCACATAGAAAACATAGAATTTTACTGAAAAATACTATTAAATTTATAGGGCAATGCTTGAATTCAACCACATAAGTACACAGAAAACATAAATTTTAATATAAAAAATATGGTTCTACTACAAATTTAGTGGGTAAAGATTTAACCCGCCATGAAAGAAGAGT
>CAYQTF010000132.1:0-7292 GCA_964420345.1 uncultured Flavobacteriaceae bacterium | reverse complement strand
ATATTTTCTTATGAAGCCAATGAAGAAGACAAAGGCACTTTTGGAAGTGATAATATTGGCGTTTTTGATAATGAATTTGAAACACCTAAATTAAGTATTGCAGCAGAACCCAAATCGCCATACGGCGATTTGGGAGAGACGTTGCATGCAACGTCTCAACATGCAACGTCTCAACATACAAGAGATTATTTAGAGGAATTTATTGGTGATTATAACAAGCAGTTTAGTACCAATTTCACGACAAAAGACAGCAAGAGTTTTTACAATTACTACAATGATGTTGCCAAGCGAGTAAAACACAAACAAATTGATGTTTTATTGGTTGTAAATATGTTTTTAACAGGTTTTGACAGCAAGGCCTTGAATACTTTGTATGTAGATAAAAACCTGCGTTATCACGGTTTAATACAAGCCTATTCAAGAACAAACAGAATATTAAACGAATTAAAATCACAAGGAAATATTGTTTGTTTTCGAAATTTAAAAAACGCTACGGATGATGCTATTTCGTTATTTTCAAATCTCAATGCGAAAGATGAAATCATTATGCAACCTTATGAAGAATATGTTGCTAAATTCAATTTGGCATTTATCACCTTATTGCAAATTGCACCAACCGTAAATAGTGTAAACGATTTACCAAGTGAAGATGAAGAATTAGAATTTATCAAAGCGTTTAGAGAACTAATGCGTTTAAAAAATGTAATGGCAACTTTTACAGAGTTTGATTTTGCTGATTTATCAATGTCAGCCCAATCTTTTGAAGATTATAAAAGTAAATATTTGGATTTGTATGACAAAGCAAAAAGCCATAATCAAATAGAGAAAGTATCGATTTTAAATGATGTTGATTTTGAATTAGAATTGATTCATAGAGATGAAATCAATGTTGCTTATATTCTGAAACTATTAGCAAAACTGAAAAACGCTACCAAAGAAGAACAAGAACAACAGAAAAAAGCAATTCTTGAAATGATGGCAGGAGATGCAAAAATGCGTAGTAAGCGAGAGTTGATAGAACGATTTATTCAAGAAAACTTACCTGTAATTGAAGATTCAGACGATATATCAGAAGAGTTTGAAAACTTTTGGGGAAAAGAACGAATTTTGGCATTAGATAAATTGAGCCAAGAAGAAAACTTAAATGCAGATAAATTGCAAGAGGTAATCGGAAATTATATGTTTACCGAAAAGAAACCAATGCGAGATGAAGTAATCGGAATGATGAATACTCGCCCAAGTCTAAAAGAAAGAAAAACAGTAGCAGAAAGAGTAACGGAAAAGATATTAGGATTTGTAGAGACATTTATAAACGGAATAACAAGGCCATAATGGAAAATAACCAACGCATAAGCCATACATATTTGCAATGACTCACTTCATTTTATTAAGTTTTAAGGTGTTCGTGAATGTAAACATTTCGCTCAAAAAAGCCAATAGCACAAGGCAAGTTATTACGGCAAGAGAGAGCAGAACCGAACTTGTTCGAGTTTTGCCGAACAGAGTAATAATCAGCGAAGCTAAATTGCAAAAGAGTATGTCTTGCCAAGGTTTTATATACAAACCGTTGATAAAGTACTTAGAATACAGGTAATTTATACTTAATATTAAATCACTAATTATTTTTATTAAACCTTTAAAGTTATATATAAAACGTAATTCTGTTAATTTTCATATTTTTAATTACAAAAATATAATTAATCCCCAACTTTTATATCTGACCCGAAATTTACCATTAAAATAATGGTTAAACAAACAAGAACATCAACCAAGCCAAAATTTAAAATCCTTTACTTTCTCTCTACTTACAATAATTTCAAATTCCTTAAAATGATGTAATTTTATTTGTAATCTACTATTAGAATATGAAATAATATCTTGTATAGCATCAATATTTATAAAGAATTTTCGGTTTACTCTATAAAACTTTTTAGTATCTAATTGATTTTCTAATTGCTCTAAAGTTTGATCTATTATGTAACTTCTGTTTTTATTGGTATGAATGTACGTTGCTTTATTTTCACTATAAAAACATTCTATTTCATCACTATTAATTATTTTTAAGTGCTGACCAACTTTTATAGTAAATCGTTTTTTATAATTATCTAAAGGGTTTGTCAATAACTCTCGAATACTTTCAATATCAAAAGATTGATTTTTATTTTTTAAAGGATTATTTTCTTTAAATTGATGAATTGCATGCTTTAAATCATCTTCATCAATAGGTTTTAATAAATAATCGATGCTATTTAATTTGAATGCTTTTAGTGCATATTCATCATAAGCAGTAGTAAAAATGATAGAACTTTTAATTTCTAAAGTTTCAAAAATTTCAAAAGAAAGACCATCGGACAACTGAATATCTAACATAATTAAATCAGGATGTTCATTATTACAAAACCATTCTAGCGATTCTTCAACCGAATGTAATAACGTAGTAACTTCAATATCTAATTCTTTGAGCATGCGTTGTAAACGTCTTGCGGCAGGTTTTTCATCTTCAATTATTATAATATTCATCCGTTTTTGTTTTAATGTAATAATTCATATTCACCATTTAAAATAATAAATAAATGAATGTCTTTTTCATATTCATTTCTAAAATACCAACCATGTTTTCCGTTAAACGGAGCAGTAAAAGTACCTGCCATATTATTAGAATATGCTAAAGTGTAACTTTCGTAAAAAACATTTTTAGGGGCATTCTCTTGTTTTACTTCGCCGTGAAAATCTAAATAAACAATTTCTTTATTGGTTGTAAACCATTCGTATTTAATTTGTGCGTATTTATTTGCATTAAATTTATATTCAATTCCTTTTTTTGCAGGAACAATTATTTTTATAGTATCCAAACGTTTTAAAAATGGAGAAGTTGGTGGATTATTTGCTTCTAAAGGTTTTGGTACAGAAATGTCAGAACCTAATTTATTAATTTTTAAATGTTTTTGATTTATAGTATTATTTTTTACTTCTGGAACATATAATTTATCAAACCCAAACAACTGTCCTGTGCCGAAAGGGTCTTTACCATAACTTGCTGGTAAAACTGCACCAACAAACACCAAAGTGCCAATAATTAGTGCTATTAAAACAGATTTTAACAATTGTTTTTTTGTCATTATATGTTTGTTATTCATATTGTTATATTTTTAAAAATTCAACATTTAGCATTTAAAATCATCATTAAGATAAATAATAACCAGTTAATTGAAATGCTAATAATACAAAGCCAGAAGCCATTAATAAAATATTGGTTGTTTTAGAAAAACCCATAAAACTTTTATGTCTTCTCCAAAAACTAATTATTAATAAGACAAAACCTAAGGCTAAAAATTGTCCGATTTCTACACCAAGATTAAACCCAAGTAAATTTACAAGCAAACCATTTTCATTAAGTCCAAATTCTTGAATTTTTGTTGCTAAACCTAAACCATGAAATAGACCAAAAATCAATACTGTTATTTTGGTATTTGGTTGTTTTCCGAAAACTTGTTTAAATCCGTTTAAATTATCAAACCCTTTGTAAACAATAGATAATGCAATAATGGCATCAATTAAATAAGCATTAATTTGTAAATCAAGTAAAACTCCTAAAAGCAAAGTTAAACTATGACCGATAGTAAAAAAACTTACATAAATTAAAATTTCTTTTGGTTTATAAAGAAAGAAAATAACACCTATTAAAAATAAAATATGATCATAACCGGTAATCATGTGTTTGGCACCAATATATAAAAACGGACCAAAGGCAACTCCTTTATTACCTATTAAAAATTTTTGTGTCTCATCATCAACACCATGTGAATATGCTGTTAAAGAAAATAAACAAAGTAGTATTAAAGTTAGACCTAATTTTATGTGTTTAAAATGTTTCATTTCAATTTGCAATTTATACTAATTTTTTAATTTTTTAGCTTAAATTTGAAAACTAATATATAACAAATAATAATGCCCTTGCGACCTTTGCGAAAACTTAGCGCTCCTTGCGGTTAAAAGAAATACAAATGCAAAAACAATTAATAGAATGCGTTCCTAATATAAGTGAAGGAAAAGATTTAAATAAAATAAACAATATAGCTAATATTGTAGAAACTGTTGACGGAATAAAATTACTAGACATAGATCCAGGAGCAGCAACAAACCGAACAGTAATCACATTTGTAGGCGAACCAAAACAAGTTATAAAGGCCGCTTTTTTATTAATTAAAAAAGCAAGCGAACTCATTGATATGAGCAAACATACAGGCGAACATCCAAGATTTGGAGCGACAGATGTTTGTCCGTTAGTACCAATTTCAAACATTTCATTAGAAGAAACTGCAAAATATGCCAAACAATTAGGCGAACGAGTAGGAAAGGAGTTAAAAATCCCCATTTATCTTTACGAAAAAGCAGCACAAGAAGAAAAGAGAATTAACTTAGCAAATTGTCGTTCAGGAGAATATGAAGGATTAAAAAAGAAATTATCTGATCCAGAATGGAAACCAGATTTTGGACCAGCAGAATTTAACGAAAATGTATCAAAAACAGGAGCAACAGCAATTTCGGCAAGAGATTTTTTAATTGCTTATAATGTAAACTTAAATTCTACATCAACACGTAGAGCAAATGCAATTGCTTTTGATATTCGTGAAAACGGAAGAGCAAAAACCGAAAACGGTAAAGCAAATGGTAAAAAAGTATTAGATAATAATAAGGAAGTAGTAAGAGTTCCTGGAAAACTAAAAGCAGTAAAAGGTATTGGTTGGTTTATTGAAGAATATGGTATTGCACAAATTTCTTATAATCTTACAAATATAAGTATCACATCAATGCACGAAGCGTTTGATGAAACTTGTAAATCTGCTTTAGAAAGAGGTTTACGTGTTACAGGATCTGAACTTATAGGTTTAATTCCGTTACAAGCAATGTTAGATGCGGGAGATTTCTATTTAAAAAGACAAGAACGTTCTTTAGGTATTTCTCACGAAGAAAAAATAAAAATAGCCGTAAAATCTTTAGGTTTAGATGATTTGAAACCATTTAATCCAAAAGAAAAAATTATCGAATACGTCTTAAAAGACAAAAATAACAAACAATTAATAGATTTAACATTAACCGATTTTGCCGAAGAAACTGCTGGCGAATCTATGGCACCTGGTGGCGGAAGTATTGCTGCATACGTAGCAACTTTAGGTGTTTCTTTAGGTACAATGGTTGCAAATTTATCGGCACACAAAAGAGGTTGGGATGATAAATGGGAATATTTTTCAGGTTGGGCAGAAAAAGGACAAGTATATAAAAATAAATTATTGGCATTAGTAGATGAAGATACGAATGCTTTTAATAAAATTATCGACGGTTTTAGAATGCCAAAATCATCCGATAAGGAAAAAGAAGAAAGAGCAATAGCCATAGAAAACGCTACAAAATATGCAACCGAAGTGCCATTTATGGTTATGGAAACAGCACAACAATCTATGGGAGTTATGCTAGAAATGGCAAAAAACGGAATTCAAAATTCGTTGTCTGATGCTGGAGTTGGAGCACTTTGTGCAAGAACTGCCGTTTATGGAGCGTATTTTAATGTACGTATTAATGCAAAGGACATAAAAGATAGAAAGTTTGCAGAAACTATTCTAAAAAAAGCACAAGAAATAATGGACAAAACAATTGCTTCAGAAAAAGAAATGATTGATTTTATAAATTCAAAAATTTAAAACTTTTTATGAGTAACTTAAATAATACGAACGATAAACTTATAGAATCAATAATTTTTCTGATTGATAAAACTCGTGGTAAAGTTGCACAAACAGTAAATACGGAATTAACCTTATTGTATTGGAATATAGGAAAACAAATTAATGAAAATGTATTAAAGAATAAGCGTGCTGATTATGGTAAACAGTTAGTTAAAGAATTAAGCGCAAATTTAACTGCTTTATATGGTAAAGGTTTTAGTAAAAGAAATATTCATAATTTTATTAAATTTAATGAAATTTTCTCTAATATTAAGATTGTGCAGACACTGTCTGCACAATTAAGTTGGTCACATATTTATACAATTCTTTATATAAATGATAATTTAAAACGAGAATTCTACATACAAATTTGTAAGCATGAAAGATGGAGTGTTAGAACCTTACAAGATAGAATTTCTAGCATGCTTTTTGAACGAACAGGAATAAGTAAAAAACCAGAAAAAACCATTGCAAACGATTTAAAATTATTAGAAAAGGAAAATAAGATAACACCAGATTTAACTTTTAGAGATCCATATTTCTTAGATTTTTTAGGTTTGCATAATACGTATAGTGAAAAAGATTTAGAGAGTACAATTCTTTTAAATTTGCAAAATTTCATTACAGAACTAGGAAGTGATTTTGCCTTTTTAGCAAGACAAAAAAGAATAATAATTGATAATGAAGATTTTTACATTGACTTATTATTTTATCACAGAGGTTTAAAAAGATTAGTCGCAATCGACTTAAAATTAGGTAAATTTAAAGCACAATATAAAGGTCAAATGGAACTTTATTTAGGTTGGTTAGCACAAAACGAAATGAAAGTAGATGAAAACAAACCAATTGGTTTAATTTTATGTAGTGAAAAATCACCCGAACAAATAAAGTATTTATTGTTAGATAATAACGAACAAATTAAAGTAGCAGAATACCTAACAAAACTTCCAACCAAAAAAATATTAATGCAAAAGTTAGAAGAGGCAATTACTATTGCAAAAAATAGAACATATAAATGAGTTATCAAAAAGATTTAGATTACGCAAAAGAACAAGATAGCCTAGACGAATTAAAAGTCTATAGAAAGCAATTCCATTTACCAACGGATGATAAAGGAAATGACCTTATCTATTTTTGCGGTAATTCTCTAGGTTTACAACCAAAACAAACTAAAGAATATATAAATCAAGAATTAGATGATTGGGCAAAGTTTGGTGTAGAAGGTCATACAGATGCTAAAAATCCGTGGTTGCCATATCATGAGTTTCTAACCGAAACTATGGCGAAAATAGTAGGAGCAAAGCCAATTGAAGTTGTAGTGATGAATACTTTAACAACAAACCTACATTTGTTAATGGTTTCGTTTTATAAACCAACAAAAACTAAATATAAAATTGTTATCGAAAGTGATGCTTTCCCTAGTGATAAATATGCCGTAGAATCACAATTAAGACATCACGGTTTTAACGATAAAGATGGCATTATTTTATGGAAACCAAGAAAAGGAGAAGAACTACTAAGAATAGAAGACTTAGAAGAAATAGTAGCAAAACAAGGCGATGAAATTGCACT
>CAYQTF010000131.1:0-7297 GCA_964420345.1 uncultured Flavobacteriaceae bacterium | reverse complement strand
ATATTGTGAAAAAGAAACAATTTATTTGACTTGTTTTATGGTTAAATTGGTATTAACAATCGGTGAAATATTTAAGTAGTCAAATTCCGTGTAATCAGTGAAATTTTTGTCTTTTAATTTTTAGCTGACTGAATAGATTCATATTTTTCAAATTTATGAAACTAAAAACAAAAGGTTGTGTTTAAGAATATTGTAGAATTATTAAAATTTCACAAATAAAACAAAAAATCATGCACAAATACTAAAGAAATAACCACAAAAGACACAAAAGAACACATAAGACTTTTGTGCCTTTTGTGGTTCTCAAAGGAAAAACAACTAACTTATGACGTTCTACATTATTTAATAACAGAACCAAACAAAATAAACCCAACTATTTTACGTTTAAACACTAATAGAAAGAAAAAAATAATATATTTGACGTTTAAATAAAATATTCAGATGAGAAAAGTAGTTATAGTAATCGTTTTTATATTCGCAGTTGCAAGTTTAAGTTCTTGTAGATCTAAAAAAAATGGTTGTGATTATAGTAAAGTAGAAGCAAAACAAAATATGCAACAAATAGAACAAGACCTTGTAGTTGCATGTATTGACTAAGAATAAAAACTGTTATGCAGTTTTACTGACAAAATAAGTAATTATTTTGACGAAAAAAGATTGTTTACTGAGCAATCTTTTTCCGTTTCATAAAATACCAAACTAAAGGTATTAGTAGTAATAACACATAAGAAATTAATACAATTTTATTGCCCTTAGCGACTACTTTTGGTTGAAATTCAAATCGGATTACATTTTTTCCTTTAGGTATTTCTAAACCACGTAACACATAATTAACTCTTATAATTGGCACTTTAATGTCATTTATATAAGCAACCCAATCTTTAAAATACATTTCTGAGAATACGGCAAATTGGTCAACTGTTGAAAAACTATTATAGGTAAACTTTGTAGTTTCCATTTTAGTTAATTTAATAATTGCAGTAGAATCTTTTGCAAAGGTGTTTTTTAATTTAATGTCTTTTGTTATTGTAGTTGGCAAATAAACTGCTTCAACTTTAGTTTTTAAAGAATCTAATGCTTTTATTTCTTCGTTTGCAGAATTCACTTTAGTTAATTTTTGTATAAACCAAGCGTTTCCGTTTGCATCGGAATTTTTTTGATAAGTCTGATTGCCTTTTTCATCCGAAAACATAAAGTATTTGGTATTTAGCATATTTAATGTTTCTTCATTCATTTTAGAAATCTGAAAATCGAATAATTCTTGATAGCGTCTTGGTTTTGCAGCATGATAACCACTTATAGAGTTATGAAAATAAGGAGTTCGACCATCATCATAAGGTCTGTCTATATTAAAAACGCGATAATGACTTTTGTCTTTTAAAATTTCGGCATCTACTTTTGAGGCAATAAATGGTTTTTCTATTTTTCTTGCTTCTTTAAAATTATCGGCATTTACATAACGTTTTCCTACCTGAACTAAATCAAATAAAATAAAAATACCCAAAACGATAATACTAATATTATAATTAATTTTTTCCTTTAAAAATGCAAATAATACACCAAAAGTAAGTAGCACTAAAAGTAAAGAACGAAAACTATCGTAAAATAAAATGGTCTTTCTATCACTTATTAAAGCATCGGATAAACCAACCAATACTTTGTCTAATTGCCTATCGTTTGCACCTTCAAAATTAAATAAAAATGTTCCAAATAGAGTAAAAAATAGTGCGATGCCACCTATAATGTAAATACTCTTTTTTAAATAACTTAATTTTTCTTCTTTAGAATATGAGTCGCTAAAGAACTCTTTTAATGCTAAAATACCCAATAACGGAATTGCCATTTCTGCTAAAACTTGAATGGAAGTTATTGCTCTAAATTTATTATATAGAGGTACATAATCTACAAATAAATTAGTAAATAAACTAAAATTACCTCCGTAACTTAGTAATATAGAGAGAATTGTAGTGGCAACTAACCATTTTTTAAGATTGTTTTTTACCATAAAAATCCCTAAAATAAATAAGAATAAAACAATTGCGCCAACATAAGCAGGTGCAGAAACTCCAGGTTGTTTTCCCCAATAAGTTGGTACGCCATCGTCAAAAAAATCTTTGGCAGCATTTAAACCAAATTGTTCTTTTACCAATTTAAAAGCATTAGAGTTTGGACCTAAATTTTCACGACTTCCGCCACCCATAAATCTTGGTATAAATAAATTGAAGGTTTCAGTTATGCCATAACTCCATCTATTTATTGCACTTTTTTCTAAACCAGTGGTTGCTTCTTTCTGACTGCCATCTACATTAAAAGTAAGTTCACTTTTACTACGTGAACTTTCTGCAGCATATTGTTTTGTTGCTAATAAACTTGTAGCATTTACTCCAATTCCTAAAATAACGGCAATCACTAAAACTCCAACGGATTTAAAAAAATTAGAAACTTTTTTTTGTTTAATCGCTTCCAATAAATTGAAAAACCCTAAAATTAAAACCGAAAATAGTAGATAGTAAGTCATTTGCGGATGACCTGTATTTATTTCTAATGCCATTGCAACAGAAGTTAATACAAAACCAAACAAATAACGCTTTTGAAATACGGAAATTACGCCTGCTATTACCATAGGGAAATATGCAATTGCATGCGCTTTTGCATTATGACCAACACCAAGAATTATAATAAAATAGGTAGAAAAACCAAAAGCAAGTGAACCGATTATGGCAAGTTTCCAATCGACTTTTAAAACGGAAAGCAATACAAAAAAGCCAAGAAAATATAAAAATAAATAATCTGCTGGTCTGGGCAGAAAACGTAATAGTTTATCAAATTTTCTTACATAATCATTCGGATATAAAGCACTAACATTATATGCTGGCATACCAGAAAACGAAGTATTGGTCCAATATGGATCTTTACCATTTTTTTCTCTAAAATCTTTAATTTCTTTAGCCGAACCTGTAAATTGAACGATATCGCTTTGTATTATTTTTTTACCTTCTAAAACAGGATGGAAATAGGCTAATGATACAATAATAAAAATCACTAATGTAATTATGTACGGTATGAGTTTTTTCATTTTAGTTAGTTTGTAATTTTAGTTAGCAATCTAGACCTTCAAGGTTTTTAGACCTTCAAGGTTTTTAAAACCTTGAAGGTCTAAAAAGTATAAATTTAATGCTTTTAGTATAGACGTTTTGTAATTCTTTTAGTAAAGACGTTTTGCAAAACGCCTTTACTTGTTAGTCAACTTCTTCAAAATCAACATATTCTCCTACATTATTATTACTGGTTTTATCTTTTGCTTTTTTATCAATTACGGTTTCTCCTATTTTTGAATCATCCTGTTTTGTATTAAAACCTTGTTGTTGCCTCATTTTTTCTTCCATTTTATTCATAAAACGTTTAGCAAAAATCGGAAGAGCGAATTTGGTAACTATTTTCAAGATATAAAATACCATGATTATGATCAATATTGTTTTCACAGAAAATTAAATTTTAAAATTTATCAAAAATAACAATTTGAAAGGATTTAGAGCGTTAAGAATAGTATAAAATATCTATATTTACAAAAAATATTAAAAATGAAACAACTAATTTTTATTGGTTTATTAATTTTCTGTTTTACAACATCTTTTGCACAATATACGGAAATCATTAATTCTAAAAGACCAGGTTTTTCTGAAAGCCCTTACGGTGTTGGTACAAATGTGTTTCAGGTAGAAACAGGTGTTTTTTATCAAGATAATCAAGTTAGTGAAACTTTTGATACCAAAAACTCATTAGGAGCAAATTTATTTTTACGTTATGGGAAGTTTTTAGAAAACTTAGAAATAAATCTAGATATATCATTTCAAAATGATAATCGTATTTTTAATAATATACACACAAGTACTTTTAATGTTAATGGCATTAGTAGATTAACTTTTGGTGCTAAGTACTTAGTTTATAATCAGAAGTTTACAGACAATTCTAAAGAAATTAGAAGTTGGAAAAAAAGAACCGCTTTTGATATAAAACGATTAATTCCATCGGTTGGAGTTTATGTTGGTGTGAATACTAATTTTTTAGGCGAAGCATTTAAAGAAGAAGGTTTAAGTCCTAAAGCAGCAATTTTATTACAAAACGATATCACAAATAGGTTTATAGTCTTGACTAATTTAATAGCAGATAAAATTGGGCAAAATAATTCGGAATTTGGTTATATTTTAACTGCCACATATGCATTAAACGAAAGATGGTCTGTTTTTGGCGAACAGCAAGGTGTATTTAAAAAAGTAACTACAAATGAGTTTCAGTTTGGTGCTGGCACCGCATTTTTATACAGTAACAATTTACAGTTAGACGTGTCTGCAAGAGCAAATTTTGTTGGTGATGATACGGATATTTATTTTGGCTTAGGTGGTTCTTGGCGATTAGATAAACATAAAAAATATACTACTAAAGGTGGCGAAGAAGGATTAAAAGGTAAAAAAGAAGGAACATTCTTTTCAAGATTATTTAAAAAGAAAAAGGGAAAACCCAAAAGAAAAAAAATAAAAGCAAAAAAGCGTAAAAAGGGAAAATCTAAAAAAGGCACACCTTCTTTTCATAAAGGTAAGAAAAAGAAAAAAAGAGGTGGAAGAAAAAAATAAAGTTAATGATTGAAATTAGAGAAATATCCCAAAACTTAAATGGTAAAAAGGAAATGAAACAATTTGTTAAGTTTCCTTTTAGTTTGTATAAAAATAATAAATATTGGATACCACCAATTATCAAAGATGAACTAGCTGGTTTTGACGCAACCAAAAACCCAGTTTTTGAAAATGCAACAGCACAGTATTTTTTAGCATATAGAAATAATAAAATTGTTGGTAGAATTGCTGCGATTATTAATAAAAATGAAGTAGAAGATCAGCAAATAAAAAAAATGCGATTTGGTTGGTTTGATTTTATAGATGATCAAAATGTATCTAGATTATTATTAGATAAAGTTAAGGAGATTGGTAAAAAAAACAACCTAGATTTTATGGAAGGTCCAGTTGGCTTTTCGAGCATGGATAAAGTTGGAGTGTTAACCAAAGGATTTGACAAGTTAGGTAGAATGGTTACATGGTACAACCATCAATATTACACAAAACACTATAAAAGTTATGGTTTTAAAATTGAGAAAGAATTTTTAGAAACTAAAATGTCAATGGTAACTATTGGGAAAAATATTTCTAAATATGAAAAATATTCTAAAGTAGTAAAAGAACGTTATCATTTAAAAACTTTAAAATTAACAAAGACCAAAGAAATATTGCCATATATTGATGAAATGTTTACTCTGTATCATAAAGCATATTCCAAATTGTCTTCTTTTGTGCCATTATCTCAAAATCAAATTAATTTTTTTAAGAAGAAATATATTCCGTTTGTTAATTCTGAATATATAAGTTTTGTAGTAGATAAAGAGAATAAACTAGTTGCGTTTGCAATTTTAATGCCTTCTTTTGCTAATGCTTTACAAAAAGCGAAAGGAAAACTTTTTCCGTTTGGATTTTATCATTTACTAAAAGCAAAAAAGAAGCACGAAGCGGTAGTTTCATACTTAATTGGCGTGGCTCCAGAGTATCAAAATAAAGGATTAACAGCAATTGTCTTTGAAGAATTTTACAAAAGTGTTTTTAAAAACAAAGTAAAATATTTAATATTAACACCACAATTAAAAGATAATGTTGAGATTAACAGACTTTGGACAAATTTTAGTCCCGAAACCATTAAAGAACGTTGTACTTTTAGATTAAACATTTAAATAATGCAATTATTTTTCGATAAAAACATACAACAAAATGATATGCAATTTACTTTCGATAAAATGGAAAGTAAGCATATTATTAGAGTATTACGTAAAAAAGAAGGCGATATTTTACAGATTACAAACGGAAAAGGTTTTTTGTTTACTTCCGAAATAAATATAGCAAATGATAAAAAATGTTTGGTTATTATTATTAAAGAAGAATGTTTTAAAAGGCAATTTAATTATAAACTACACATTGCCATTGCACCAACTAAAAATAACCAGCGTTTAGAATGGTTTTTAGAAAAAGCAACTGAAATTGGTATTAGTGAAATAACGCCAATTATATGCGATAATTCAGAAAGAAAAATAGTTAAGCAAGATCGTTTAGAAAAAGTTTTGGTTTCGGCAATGAAACAATCTAATCGTTTTTATTTGCCTAAATTGAATGAAGTGATTTCGTTTAAAGAATTTGTGAAACAAAAGAAATCAGACAATTTATTTATAGCACATTGCGAAGAAGCAACCAATAAAATTTCTTTTAAAAGTGAATTGCAAGATAAAAATAAAATTACTCTGTTAATAGGTCCAGAAGGCGATTTTTCAATAACAGAAATAAATGAAGCGCTACAAAATAATTATCAACCAGTTTCTTTAGGTAATAGTAGGTTGAGAACAGAAACTGCGGCTCTTGTTGCTGTGCATAGTGTTGCTTTCTATAATGAAAAATGATTGAAAAGTAATGGAATCTTGATTTCTTATTTGTACATTCGTAAAATAAAATTCAAAAAATAATGCAATTCAAAAATTATTGTTTCCTTTTTATATTTCTGGTTTTTCAATTAGTACAATCTCAAGAAATTGCCATATTAAAATATGATGGTGGCGGCGATTGGTATGCAAATGCAACTGCTTTACCTAATTTAATTTCGTTTTGTAATAAAAACATTCAAACAAATATTAAAGAAAAACCACAAACAGTAACTGCAAATAGTATCGAAATATTTAATTACCCTATGGTTTTTATGACTGGTCATGGTAATGTTTTTTTTGATGATAATGCTATGGAAAATTTAAGAAATTATTTAACTTCAGGTGGTTTTTTGCATATTTCGGATAATTATGGTATCGATAAATTTATAAGAAGAGAAATGAAAAAAGTATTTCCGAAATTAAAATTTGAAGAAATACCGTATAATCATCCTGTTTTTAATCAAACATATACTTTTAAAGGCATGCCAAAAATACACGAACATGATAATAAACCTGCACAAGGTTTTGGTATTTTTTATGAAGGTAGATTGGTTTGCTTTTATGATTATCAATCCGATTTAAGTGATGGTTGGGAAAATCAAGAAATGCATAATAATCCGCAAGAAGTAAGAATAAAAGCACTAAAAATGGGTGCTAATTTAGTGGAATATGCGTTTATGAATTAAGTAATTTAAAAAATAGACTATGAAAAAATTAATCTTATTATTTTTATTTATTTCCGTTTCTATTTCTGCACAAAAGATATATTCTGTAGATGCGGTATAT
>CAYQTF010000130.1:0-7312 GCA_964420345.1 uncultured Flavobacteriaceae bacterium | reverse complement strand
ATATATGAAATACCAACCAACATATTACGATAAAACGGAGGAAAAAATAAATGTAATAACACACGCTTTTGGTTTATTATTAAGTGTAGTTGCATTAATTTTTTTAGTAATAAAATCTTGTAATTACGGCAATACTTGGCATAAAATTAGTTTTACTGTTTTCGGAATTAGTTTAATTATTTTATACACAGCATCAACCGTTTATCATAATGCAAAAGAATTAAAATTAAGAACACGATTAAATATTTTTGATCACGCATCTATTTATATATTAATTGCAGGAACTTACACACCATTTACTTTAGTAACTCTAAACGGAAAAACAGGTTGGTGGCTATTTGGTATAACTTGGCTATTTGCAATTACTGGCGTAATTTTAAAATTATTTTTTACTGGTCGCTTTGATAAATTATCCACTTTAATGTATGTTTTTATGGGTTGGTTAATTGTTTTCGCAATTAAGCCGTTAATAAATAATTTACCAATAGAAGGAATTTGGTGGCTTTTCGCTGGCGGAATTGCCTATACTTTAGGAGCAATTTTGTACAGTTTTGATAAAATAAAATTTAACCACGCAATATTTCATGTATTTGTTTTAATTGGTAGTTTTTGTCATTTTATTTCGGTTTATTTTTATGTTTTAAAATACTGTTGTCCGATAAAAATTATAGACAAATACTAAAAACCCAATAAAACAAAGAAGTAAGGAGATATTTGTAAAACGACACCTTGCTTTTTAAAAAATCAATTAAAGAATTGCTGCCAAACTCACTTTCTTTTTTAAATAAAAGATTATCAAATAGTTACAATCTGGTCTTTTGTCTAATATTTAATAGCGAAGCGGTCTAATGTCTTTATCGGACAATACTAGTTTTAAAAGTTTAATTTTTTAAACAAATCCCAAAGAACAATACCTGTTGTTACCGAAATATTTAAAGAATGTTTTGTTCCAAATTGCGGAATTTCAATACAGTAATCGCTTTCTGTAACTACTTCTTGCTGTACGCCTTTAACTTCATTACCCATAACAATAGCATATTTTTGATTTTTTTTGATTTTAAAATCTTGTAATTTTATGCTATTATTTGCCTGTTCAATAGAGGCGATTTTTATATTTTCTTTTTGTAATTTTTTGATTAAGGTTAAAGTGTCTTCCGCATATTGCCAAGTAACCGAATCGGTTGCGCCTAAAGCAGTTTTATGAATATCTCTATGCGGCGGTTTTGCAGTAATACCGCACAAATAAATTTTTTCGATTAGAAAAGCATCACTTGTTCTAAAAACCGAACCGATATTATTTAGACTTCTAATATTGTCAAGAATAACAATTAAAGGTGTTTTGGTTTTAGCTTTAAATTCTTCAATTTCTAATCTTTCTAACTCGCTATTTTTTAATTTTCGCATCTTTTTTATTTGTAAAGTAGTTCGAAATTACTGGTATCTATTTTAATTTTTGCTTCGGGTTTATAACTTTCTATAAAACTATTCGCAAATTTAAACCTACTATTTGGATTCCATTTAAATTCATACGCAAAAATTTTAGTGTCTTTTATTTTTATTAAATCTATTTCTGCACCATCATAAGTTCGCCAGAAATAAAATTCAGCAAATTCATTATTATAAGTACTTTTTTTAATAATTTCGTTAATGCAAAAGTTTTCCCACAGCATGCCAACATCGTTTCGGTTGTCTAATGTATTGAAATTATTTATTATTGCATTGCGAATTCCTAAATCATAAAAAAAGAATTTTTTGCTTTTCTTAATTTCATTCCTTAAGTTCTTACTATAACAAGGTAAAGCAAAAATAACAAAACTTTTTTCTAATAAATCAATATATTTTTCGACTGTTTTTGCATTTACTTTTAGCAAGTTTGCTAGTTCATTATAAGAAACTTGCGAACCAATTTGTAATGCCAATGCTTTTAATAATTTTCGTAATAATTGTGGATTTCTTATGTCTTGATAACTTAAAACATCTTGGTAAAGATAGTCTGATGAAAGTTGTGCTAATTTTATGGTTTTTTTACTCGCATTAAGATCTATAATTCCAGGATAACTTCCATAAATAAGTAACTGTTCTAAATTCTCTTTAAGCCATAACCAGTTGTGTTTATTTTGTATTTCGGTTAAAGATAACGGGAATAATTTAAACGTAACATTTCTACCTGTTAAAGGTTCTACTACTTTATTAGCAAGTTCAAAACTACTTGAACCAGTAACAATAAGTTTAGTTTTAATACTTTTATCGTCATAGATTAGTTTTAAAACCAACCCTATATTTTTAATAACCTGTGCTTCATCAAAAATTACAATTTTATAGTTTTCTAATAATAATTTAATTTGAGTTAATTTTTTACTTTCCAAAATCTCGGCAATAGAATTTAACTCACAATTGTATATAATTGCTTTTTCTTCTGTTTTAACTAAATTTTCTAATAGTGTCGTTTTGCCAACTTGTCGAGCACCATATAAAATAATAATTTCGCTGCCAACTAACCATTTTTTTATGTTTTTACTAACTATTCGATTATACATAACTAACTATATTTTAAGTTACAAAGAAACAAAATATTTTCCATTAATACTAATATTAGGCATAAAATAAGTATTATAATACTAATATTAGGCATAAAATAAGTGTTATGATACTGATTTTAAGTATTATTTTCTTGAAAAATAGAAAAACTAATTTACAAATAATCCTTACTTTTGCAATCTAAATTAACAAGAATGAATAACCCGAAACGTTACACAATTACAGCAGCATTGCCATACACAAATGGGCCAGTTCATATTGGGCATTTGGCAGGAGTTTATGTGCCAGGAGATATTTACACGCGTTATTTAAGAGCAATTGGCAAAGATGTAATTTATATTTGTGGTAGCGATGAACATGGAGTTCCTATTACAATTAGAGCAAAAAAAGAAGGTGTAACGCCACAACAAATTGTAGATAAATACCATAAAATCATAAAAGAATCTTTTAATGAATTTGGTATTTCATTTGATAATTATTCAAGAACTTCCGCTGAAATTCATCATAAAACGGCAAGTGATTTCTTTAAAAAATTATACGAAAACGATAAATTTATCGAAGAAACTAATGAGCAATTGTACGATGCAGATGCAAAACAATTTTTAGCCGATCGTTTTGTAATTGGTACTTGCCCGAAATGTGCTAATGAAGAAAGTTATGGCGATCAATGCGAAAAATGTGGTACAAGTCATAATGCAACCGATTTAATTAACCCGAAATCTGCTATTACAGGTAATAAACCTTCACTTAAAGAAACCAAACATTGGTATTTACCATTAAATGAATATGAATCTTGGTTAAAAGAATGGATTGTTGAAGGTCATAAAAACGATTGGAAACCAAACGTTTTAGGACAAGTAAAATCTTGGACTGATGACGGCTTAAGACCAAGAGCAGTAACACGTGATTTAGATTGGGGAATTAAAGTGCCTGTTAAAAATGCAGACGGAAAAGTATTGTACGTTTGGTTCGATGCGCCAATCGGTTATATTTCTGCAACCAAAGAATGGGCAGAAAAAAACAACAAAGATTGGCAACCATATTGGAAAGATAAAGACACAAAGTTAGTCCATTTTATAGGTAAAGACAATATTGTTTTTCATTGTATTATTTTCCCTGCAATGCTTAAAGCAGAAGGAACTTATATTTTGCCAGAAAATGTACCAGCAAATGAATTTTTAAATTTAGAAGATAATAAAATTTCTACTTCAAAAAATTGGGCAGTTTGGTTGCATGAGTATTTAATAGATTTTCCAAATCAACAAGATGTATTGCGTTATGTTTTAACAGCAAATGCACCAGAAAGCAAGGATAATAATTTTACTTGGAAAGATTTTCAGGCAAGAAATAACAATGAATTGGTAGCCATTTTTGGTAATTTTATCAATAGAGTTGTTGTGTTGACGCATAAATATTATGATGGAATTGTTCCTTCATCTAACGGAAAAATAGATCAAGTTAATAAGATAAATAATTTTCCAAAAGATATTAGTGATTCCATTGAAAAATATCGTTTTAGAGAAGCGCTATCTAAATTGATGAATCTTGCAAGGTTAGGAAACGGATTTTTACAAGAACAAGAACCTTGGAAAAAAATTAAGGACGCATCTAAAAAACAAGAAGTAGAAGCGATAATGAATCAAGCATTACAAATTGCTACTGCATTAGCAGTATTATGCGAACCGTTTTTACCTTTTACATCTAAAAAACTAAAAAACATTTTAAACTTAGACGATTCTTTAACTTGGAAAGACATTGCAACTAAAAAAGAATTTATTACACCAAACCATCAAATTAATAAAGGAGAATTATTGTTTGCTAAAATAGAAGATGATGAAATTCAAAAGCAATTAGATAAATTACAAGCAACTAAAACGGCAAATGAAATAGAAAACAAAGTTATGGAACCTGTAAAAGAAACCATTTCTTTTGAAGATTTTACCAAATTAGACATAAGAATTGGTACAATTATAGCCGCAGAAAAAATTGCAAAAACAAAAAAACTTTTAAAATTACAAGTAGATTTAGGTTTTGAAACTAGAACTATTGTTAGTGGTATTGCAGAATCCTTTACTGCCGAAGAAGTAATTGGCAAAAAAGTTTCGGTATTAATAAACTTAGCACCAAGAAAAATTAGAGGCGTAGAAAGTAACGGAATGATTTTAATGACAGAAAACACTTCTGGAAAATTAACCTTTGTTGCACCAAATTCTTTAAAAAATGAAGTTAAAAATGGCGAAAGTGTGAGTTGATTTTGCGCAACTATTCATTAGGAATTAATGTAAAAAAATCATTTACAGGTTTATTAAAAACAATAGATAATTTTAAGGCTAAAACTGTAGATGGCACATATCTGCTTTTTTCTATAGAATTAATAGTTTGTCTAGAAACACCTATTTTTTTTGCCAACTCTTCTTGTGTAATATCTAAAATGGCTCTTTCTATCTTTAGTCTATTTGTCATTTATCTGTGCATTTTTTTTAGATATTCAAAATAAAAAAATTGTATGCTTAAAAGCATCCAAAGAATTTGCCAATCGCCAACACCATTAAAGTTGTCTTGTTGTTTGTCAAAAAAAGAATTTGCAATAAAGCTAAATAAAGGGTTTGTAATAGTAATAATAACCGCAAAAATAAATGCAAAAGTGTAGGATTGCATTCGTAAATCACGCACTAATTCATCTTCAATCTTTTCTTTAGAAATAGAAGCGATTAATAAACCAATAAGAACTCCGTATTTGGTAATTTGTTTAAATTCCTGATTATTAGAAGTAAATGCAACAATAAACAAGGCAATAAATGAAATTATAAAAATGGTAATCCCAATTTTTCTAAATTTATTTGGTAATTGGTATTTCTTCAATTTATCGAGTTTTTTTCTTTCGCAATCTATAAAGGATTTTGTGGTCATATCTATATTTTTTAAATTAATGTTAAGTTTACTTTCTAATTAGACAAGTATAATTAACTATATGACAAATATACTTTACATTTTGGAATTACACAAATATTTTCATCAAAAACATGTATTAGGATATTTTTAACAAAAAGCAAATACCTATTAGCAGTTTAAAACGTTACATTTTTATGAAAATAAAGTTAATGTTTGTTATCTTCTTCATTATTTCTTGTGATAAGAATAAAGTTACGAAACTTAAAACGGCATCAAATTATACAACACAAATAAATCACATTAAAGTTTTGTAAAAGAAAAAAAGGTTTCTTAAAAATGGTAATGGAACAGTTATTTTGGTTTAGGGCAGAAGCGGTTGGAGTAAAATGTGTGTGGAGTGAGTTTGAAAGATAGAATTCTTATTCATTTAAAGGTTTTTGTCGAGTTCCTCTAAAATTTACTATTTCTATTGTTTTCTTTTTTGGCTTTATTCTATAAATAATGTAATTATTTTTATCAACTAAACCTTTTCTTACATTTTTATACTTTGCAGTTGCAGGACAAATTTTTGGATATTTACTAATCCTTTCTATAAGTTTATTAATATTATTTTCTAAATTTAAGATTTCTTTTTTAGTCCAATTTTTCTCTAAATAACTAATAATTTTTTTTAATCCAGAATTGGCTTGTGGAGTCCAAATAATTTTTAATGCCATTTATCAAAATTATTCATTACTTGTTTATGTGAAATAAACTCTTGATTATCGGCTTGTTTTATTCCAATCTCAAGTTCTTGTTGTTCTTCTAAACTCATTTCTTTAAACCAATCTATTTGTTCCTCTTCAAAAACCTTTTTAAGTTTAGTCAATAAACTTTCTCGTTGAGTTTGTAACAACAAATGCATTAATTCTAATTTAGTAGTTTCGATGTTCATAATAATGATTCTAAAAAACAAATATACAAATAATATTTAATTCAAAATTTAATTTATAACCTTAGCAATTTTACATAATGACTAATTATGACTACAAAAAAATGTAACATAATTAACTATATGGAAAATACACTTTATATTTTGGAATTACACAAATATTTTCATCAAAAACATGTATTAGGATATTTTTAACAAAAAATGAATACATATTAACGAATTAAAGCGTTACGTTTTTATGAAAATAAAGTTAATGTTTGTCATCTTCTTCATTATTTCTTGTGATAAAAATAAAGTTGCGAAACTTAAAACGGCATCAAATTATACAACACAAATAAATCACATTAAAAATTTCGCAAAAGAGAAAAATCACAATCAAAACATTGCTTTCTTTATTGATTATTCTTTGCATAGTGGCAGAAATCGTTTTTTTGTAATAGATTTAAAAACAAATAAATTTATAAAAAAAGGTTTGGTTTGTCATGGCGATTGTAAAGGAGAAAATTCTAATGATTTTACAAAAGAATTTAGCAATGTAAATGATAGCCATTGTACTTCTTTAGGTATGGCAGTTGTGCAAGAAAGAGCTTATAGTAAATGGGGTAAAAATTATAAATATTGGTTAAAAGGTTTAGAGAAAACTAACAATAATATGCGAGAAAGAGTAGTAGTTCTTCATGCTTGGTCTGGTGTTAGAGATAAAGAAATCTACCCAAAAACGTTAGCGACAAGTTTTGGTTGTCCAACAGTTTCTATTAATTTTTTAGATAGTTTAGATGTGATTTTAAAGAAAAATAAAAATGTATTATTGTATTCTTTCAAATAGTTATAATTAAATTATGGTTCTATTTTGTTTATAGTGGATAGCATTATATTTTTAATATTGGTAAAATGTAAAAAATTCCAAAAATCAAGTTCCAAATCCCAAATAAATCCAAACATTTAAATATC
>CAYQTF010000129.1:0-7581 GCA_964420345.1 uncultured Flavobacteriaceae bacterium | reverse complement strand
CTTAAAATCTTTTTAACTTTTACTTTTTCTTCATTAAAAGCAGTATTGTTATTTTTATTTAATTTAAAGGCCAATAGATTTAATTTATCTACGGATTCTAATGCTTGTCTTGCATCGGTAGGCATATCTTCTTTGACAACTAATAAACTTGCAGGAATATCTACCATTAATATATCGCTTTTATTTTCGCTGTCAACATAGTATTGTTGTAATGATGTATCGTTAGAACATGAAAATGTTAGTAATAAGATAACTGTAACTAGAACTATTTTATAAATTATTTTTATCATTTTAAGGTTTTAGATTATTGTTTGTTTATTCGTTTTTCAACCTATTAAATACTGAACACTAATTAATGTGTTGCTTTTTTTAAGTGTTCTCCACCAGGAATATTCATTTTAGTTGTAAGTTCAGAAATTTTATTTAAATCGATGTCGCCAGTAATAGATAAAACTATTGCTTTAGGACTTCTACCGTCAATATTAATATTTTTAAAACTGTTAATGAACATAAACAATTCACTAACATGATCTTCATCTTTGCCTTCTTTGACATAAATTGTAACATTAGCATCTTTATCTTTTACTCTTAATAATTCAGACATTTTTGATTTTTTTAAAAAAGACTTTACATCTTTTTTCATCATAAGAGCAATTGCATCATTTTCAGTAGAATAAACGGTTAGATTTTCTAAACCCATAACCATATTTTTATATTCTTGTACTTCAGGAGAATTACCAGCAACTTTTCCCAATAATCTAAATGCGTATTTTGTAACAACAACTGTGGAGACATCGTCCATATCTTCATATTTATCGAATGAAGATTGGGCAAAAGTAAGCATTGGAATAATTGTCAATAATAGTATAATTGTTAATTTTTTCATTTTATTTGTATTTAATTTTATTGTGTTCATAATTGTTTTATTTTATTTAAATATTTTAGATTTTGTGCTTTCATATTCGTTTAAATAAGCAATTGCATTATTTCCCTTATTTAGATTATCGGAAATGAGTTGAAATGCTTTTTTGGTTTCATCAAAAGCGATTTGCGCTTCTTTAATTTCTGCTTCAGTTAAACCTTTTGGTGTAAATTGATACACAGAAACAAATAGTAAAAGAACCGCTGCCAAAGCAATTAACCAGTTAAAACGCCAAGTCTTCTTTTTAGTTTTTACTTGTATGTTTTTACTGCTAACTTCTTCTTTGTTTTCTGCAAAGTATGTAAACATTGCTTTGTAGTCTTGTAAATGTATTGGAATATCGTTTTTAGTAAAATATTCTTTTAAGGTATTTTCTTCGTCAATAGAAGTTGTGCCGTCAAAATATTTATCTAATAGTTTTTTTATATTAATTAATTCCATAATTATGTTTTTCTGTTATTTTTTCTCTTATTGTTTTTCTTGCTCTACTTAGTGCAACTCTAATTGCTGTTTGTTTTAAACCAAGAATCTTGCCAATTTCTTCGAATGTATATTGTTCAATATCTCTAAGTTGTATAATAATGCGTTGTTTTTTAGGTAAATCATTAATTAATTGTTTTATAATATTTACTGAATCATTAACTTCCATCTTTTTATCTAAGGAAGAATTAGCATCGGTATAATTACTATGCACTAGTTTTAAATTATTTGAGTTCTTTGATTTTAGTTGATCTAAACAATAATTTTTTGTCATCGTCATAGCAAATGCTTCTACATTATTATAGGAACTTATTTTTTTTCTATTTTTCCAAAGTTTATAAATTATTTCTTGTGTAGCATCTTCGGCCGAATCCTTAGAAATAAGATAACGCAAAGCAAGTCTGTATAACTTATCTTTAAACGGTAAAACAATATTTAAGAACTCCTTTTCGGACATTATTTGGTTTCTTTTCTATTACAACGAATATACTTCAATTTTGTTACATTTAACAATTCCTTTAGAAATTGAGTTTTGGTTAAATCATATTAAATCCTTAAATTGCGGGATTATTCTTAATTTACAAACAATTATGAAAAAACTAATTATACTATTTATTTCATTTTTATTATTAACTAGTTTATATAATTGTACAGAAAAAGAGGCTATTCCTGTAGATTCCGAAATACAAAACTTTGTATGGAAAGCAATGAATCTATATTATTTATGGCAAGAAGAAATACCTGATTTACAAGATAATAGGTTTTCTAATCAAACGGACTTAAACAGTTTTTTAGAAAATAGAAGTCCAGAAAATGTCTTTGATGCATTGTTATTTGAAAGCGATCGTTTTAGTTGGATTGTGGATGATTATATTGCTTTAGAGAATCAGTTTGCAGGCGAAACCGATAATAATGGTATGGAGTATGGTTTGGTTGCTATTGCAGAAAATGAAAATCAAATATTTGGCTATGTAAGATATGTAATTCCTAATTCAGACGCAGAAGAAAAAGGAATCCGAAGAGGACAAATAATTTATGGAATAAACGGTAACCAACTTAGTCGTTCTAATTTTAGAGATCTTTTTGCGAATGCTATTTATACCGTAGATTTTGGAACTTACTCTGTAGTTGATGGTATGGCACAAATTATTTCTAATAATGAACATATTGAATTAACAAAAGAAATTTTAACTGAAAACCCAGTACATACTATTACTGTAAACGAGATAAATGGTAGAAAAATCGGTTATGTTTTATACAATCAATTTACCAATGAATTTGACACTGATTTAAACGATGCTTTTACACAACTTAAAAATGAAAACATAACCGATTTAGTTTTAGATTTGAGATATAATGGTGGCGGTTCTGTAAATACTGCTGTTGCATTATCAAGTATGATTACTGGTCAGTTTGACAATGAATTATTTACGACTTTAAATTATAACGAAAAATTAAATGATTTAATTGGTATTCAGTCTATAAATTTTCAAAATCAACTTACTACAGGTGAAACCATAAGTAAATTAAACTTAAATGAAGTTTATGTTTTAATCTCTGGCAGTACAGCATCTGCCAGCGAATTAGTAATCAACAGTTTAAAACCATATATTAATGTGATTTTAATTGGTAATAAAACGGTTGGTAAAGCAGTTGGTTCTGTAACGTTATATGATTCTCCTAATTACAGAAAAACTGATGCCAATCCTAATCATACTTACGCATTACAACCTATTGTGTCCGAATTAGTAAACAAATTAGGAGAAAATAATAAAGAAGGATTTACACCAAACTTCGAATTATTTGAAGATTACGAAAATTTAGGTGTTTTGGGTGATATTAATGAACAGTTATTTTCTAAAGCAATAACAGAGATTACAGGTTTTCGTTTTACTACTATTTTTAATAATCTAGATTTAAACCTTTTAGGCGATTCAAAAGGTGAAAATTCTCAGAATAATATGTTTCATAAAACAAATCCTTAATATTTTAATTAATACTATTTTTATTGAGTTATATTGATAGTTCTTATTTATTTTATTCTAATGAAATTTATAAATGTACTTTCTTTATTATTAATTCTATCTTTTACTTCCGTAAATTGTCAATCAGATACTATAAACTTATATTATGATATTGGTATTTTTAAGTTGAATCGCTCAAATTATGATATAATAAATAATTACATAATAAAACTAGACACTACTCATAATTATGATATAAGTATTATTTCTAGTACCGATTATTTAGGTAATGAAAAGTCAAATTATACATTAGCGCAAAATAGAGCAGAACAAATAAAAAAGTTTATTTTATTAAAAAATACTAGTAATTTTAATTCTTTCAACATTATAAATAATGGAGAAGTTTTTCAAAATAATACAAAATCTACTACAAAAGGAGAATCTCTTCATAGAAAAACTAGTATTGTTTTTCATAAACAAAAATCAATAGATTCTATTGTTAAGCTGACTATTAAAGACTCTTCTAAAGTCAAAAAATATATAAGTGAATATGATAAAATACAATTAGGAGAAAATTTTATTCTTAAAAACTTAATTTTTGAAATAGGAACAGATAAATTAAAAATCAAATCGTATTCCACTTTAAAAAGATTAGCAAAATTCCTTATCAAAAACCCAAATATTGAAATTGAAATTGGTGGTCATGTTTGTTGTGGTGCTGATTACAGAAAGTCAAATCCAAAAATTGTTGAACAATTAAAAGGAAGTGAGTTATCAACAAAAAGAGCAAGATTCGTCTATAAATATTTATATTTTAAAGGAATTAAAAAAGAAAGAATGGACTATTTTGGTTTCGGGTTTCAAGTACCAATTTATTATCCTGAAAAAAACAGATTAGAAATGAATGCAAATAAAAGAGTAGAAATAAAAATAACTAAAATGTAAATCAATTATAAAAAAAATTTCACATATTATTTTTTTAGTAAGCATGACTACTTTTTCACAGGTAGATACATTGCATCTTTTTTATGATATAGGAAAATACAAATTAGATAAAACTAATTATACTATTATTCAAAATAAATTAGAAAAATTAACCGATAGTATTTCATATCAAGTAGAAATAATTTCAAGTTGTGATTTTTTAGGATCCAGAAAATCTAATTTAGATTTATCTTTTAAAAGAGCCAAAATCGTTAAAGATTTACTTATAATTAAAGAAAATATTGCAATTAAATCTATTTCTTTTAAAGGTATTGGCGAATTATATTCAAATAACAAAAATAGTAGAGGCATTGTTGCCGATAGAAAAACAATATTAATTTTTAAAGACGAAACTCAGGTTATTTTAGATAAAATAGTCAATTCTAAAAAGGGAGAAGTATTTGTATTGCGTGATATTATTTTTGAACCAGGAAGGCATTTTTTAAAAAAGGAATCTATACCAACTTTAAAAAGGTTACTCAAAATATTACAAAAAAATACTAGTTTAGAAATAGAGTTAAGTGGTCATGTTTGCTGTGGCAAAAACAAATCAGATTTAATTGATGGCTTTGATAAAGATTCAAAAACGTATAATTTATCAGAAAATAGAGCCAAACATATTTATAAATATTTACTTTTGAAAAAAATAGATTCTTCTAGATTATCGCATAAAGGTTATGGTTTTCAAAAACCATTATATTATCCAGAAAAAACTAAAAAAGATAAAAAAATGAATAGAAGAGTAGAAATTAAAATTATTAAAAATTAATCATTTTTTATGCGAATTGATAAATACCTTTGGTGTACTCGTTATTTTAAAACCAGAAGTTTAGCAACCTTGGCTTGCAAAAAAGGCCATGTAAAATTAGATAATAAAAATATAAAACCATCTAGAGGTATTTTTGTAGGTGAAAAAATTCAAGTGCGTAAGAATCAAATTAATTATCAGTTTATTGTTTTAGATGTTCCTAAAAATAGGGTAGGAGCAAAATTGGTGGATATTTACAGAAAAGATACCACACCAAAAGAAGCATTCGAAAATTTAGAATTATTAAAATTCGCTAAAGATTACTATCGTAAAAAAGGCGAAGGAAGACCAACTAAAAGAGATCGAAGAGATATTGAAAATTATAAAGAAACGATAGATGATGAATCTGAATAAAAATTTTTGGTCTAAAAGGTATTTAGAAAATCAAATTGGTTGGGATGTTGGAAAAATCACAACACCATTAAAGGAATATATCGATCAGATTAAAGATAAAAACATTAAAATTCTAATTCCAGGTGCAGGAAATAGTTATGAAGCAGAATATTTATTTAATAACGGGTTTAAAAATATTTATGTAATCGATTTGGTAAAAGCACCTTTAGAAAATTTGCTGAAAAGAGTTCCTAATTTCACAAGTAAAAATTTATTACAAGGTGATTTTTTTGAGTTAGAAAAATCATTCGATTTAATATTAGAACAAACATTTTTTTGTGCTTTAAACCCAAACTTAAGAAAGCAATATGTAGAGAAAACATACGAGTTGTTAAAACCGAAGGGTAAAATTGTTGGTTTATATTTTAATTTTCCATTAACTCAAGAAGGACCACCTTTTGGAGGTTCAAAAGAAGAATATTTATCGATTTTTAGTGATAAATTCGATATAAAAGTATTAGAAAAATGTAATAATTCAATTATACCTAGAAATGGAAAAGAATTATTTGCTATTTTTGAAAAAAAATAAGAATTATGGCAAAAACAATTATTTTAAATACCAAGGAAATTAATCATAAAATTAGAAGAATTGCCTACCAAATTTATGAAAATAATGTAAATGAAAAAGAGGTAATTATTGCTGGCATTGAAAAAAATGGTTATATTTTTGCTAAAAAAATTAAAAACGATTTAGAAAAAATAAGCGATATAAAAGTTAACTTATGTAATGTGATTGTTAATAAGAAAAATCCTTTAGATAAAGTTAAAACCGATTTGTCAACCAACGATTATAAAAACGCTTCACTAATTTTAGTTGATGATGTTTTAAATTCTGGAGCAACTCTTATTTATGCTATAAAACACTTTTTAGATGTTCCGTTAAAACAATTTAAAACTGCCGTATTAGTTAATAGAAATCATAAAAAATATCCTGTAAAAGCAGATTTTAAAGGTATTTCATTATCTACATCTATACAAGAACATATTACTGTAGAATTTAATAAATCAGAAAGTGTGGCTTATTTAGAATAAGTTATTCGTTTAACTTTTTAATATCATTTACAATTTCATTTATATTTTTATTATCTACAGTATATATTATATCAGCCATATTATAATATTGGTTTCTTTCAAAAAGATGTTTAGCAATAAATTCTTTTAATTTATTATCTGCTATATTGCTTATTAAAGGTCTGCTGTCTTTTTCATTTATTAATCTCTCGTATAATGTAAGAATATTTGCTTTTAAAAATATGGATGAAGAATATTCTTTGATCAAATTTATATTGTTTGCATAACAAGGAGTTCCGCCACCTAAAGACAAAATAAAACTTTTATTTGAAATTAAAAGTTCTTTTAAATATTTATTTTCAAGAGTTCTAAATCTAATTTCGCCATGTATTTTAAAAATATCTTGAATTATTAAATTTTCTTTTTGTTCGATATAAAAATCTAAATCAATCCATTTTAGGTTCATTTTTTTTGCTAATTCTTTAGCAATTATCGACTTACCACTTGCCATATATCCCAATAAAACAATCTTCATATTATTATAATTAATTTGAAACAAAAATAATTAAAAAAAAATTAAAAAAGACTTGCAGAATTAATATTACGGAGTATATTTGCAACCGCTAAGGAAAATAAATGTCTAAATTGACAATGACCTGGTAGCTCAGTTGGTAGAGCATCTCCCTTTTAAGGAGAGGGTCCTGGGTTCGAGCCCCAGCCCGGTCACAAAAAAAAGCTACTCGTATTTCGAGTAGCTTTTTTTAATTGCACATATGGCGGAATTGGTAGACGTGCGAGCTTGAGGGGTTCGTGTCCTTACGGACGTGCAGGTTCGACTCCTGTTATGTGCACAAATATAATTTAAAACACTTATTTACAGAAATTTAAAATAACAGGTGTCAAAATAGGTGTCAAAAATCAAAAACATATAGATTTCTCACAACTTTCAGAGAGAGATTTTTTTTTTGGTTCTACAGCGAATTTAATGGGAAATAAATATCGCTTGTCATTTCTGATAG
>CAYQTF010000128.1:3470-7582 GCA_964420345.1 uncultured Flavobacteriaceae bacterium | reverse complement strand
CTTATTTTCAAGTTATAAATATAGTAATATTTTTGGAATTTTTACAAAATTCCGATAATATAAAAGTCAGAAATTTTAAAAATGTTACGGGCATTGTAGAATGCGACCAACTTTGAGTTTAGCAATTAGCCATTATTGCATTTATTTTTTGTTATAAGCCGTTTATTGTATCTTGGTTTACCGTTTTGTTTTCCATTCGCGTTAGCACCTTTTTTACAAAGATTGGTTTTCCGTTCAGAAACTAAAATCCACCAGTTTAATAAATTATCTAAAAGTTAATTTCTGAATTTGAAAATTTTGGTCTAATAAAAACTTAAAAAAGCGAAAACCCTCTTGGAGGAATATCATCAATGCCTTTTATAAAAAGACAAAAACACCAATTAAATTTTTAAAGTTCACACAAAACCAAGTTTGGTTTACTCATCCAGCCGATAAAATTCCGTTTTGCTTCTTTTTTAGATACAGATCTTCAAATTCCGATTTTCATTTTTTCATTTAGATTGGCATATTCCGTTATGCTTTTCAATTCCACATTATTTTGAGTTTTCTTTTCTTTTTCAGAACACTTTTTTGAAATTAGTTTCTTAAAAGACAAAAAAAAAAATCGAATGCTCCGCATTCAAAAGAGGATTTATTTCGCCGATTTTTTTATTTTATATTTCCATAAAAATAGAGTAGAATGGAAGTGCGATTTTCACCAGTCATATGGCTTATAACGGTTTGTGTAAGCGTAGTTGCGGATTTCAATGCACTTTCCTTCAATTTATTACTAAGCTTTGTTCAAAGATACAAATTTTGAATTTAGCACAAAACCCGCAATTACGTTTACATTTTGTTATGCACCGATTTTGATTATTTTTTTTGTTATTCTGTTTCCATTTTCTGTTAGTATTTTTACAAAGTAAATGCCATTTTCATATTTAGAAAGGTTAATACTATTTTCTTTTGTAGTTAATATCTTTTTACTTAATAAATTATAAATAGAGACTTGAAGTATCCTTTCATTATTTGATACTGTTATATTTAAAAATTCTTTTACAGGGTTTGGATAAATTGAGAATAACGAATTTGTAAACTCTTGAGTTGATAATGTGAAATTACTATAAACTGCTTGGTTGCCTAAAGCATTTGTAATTGTGAGAGTTTTATTATTACCATTAATTGTATGCTCGTAACTAAATGGACCGGGCAAACTATCTAAATAGAAATTTCTAATATATAAATCTGTAAAAGTGTTGTTTTCAGGAATAGATGGGTTGCATAGTGTCAAACCAAAGTTAGTTCCAATCTCATATAAATGGAATGTAGATAATGAATAATCAAAAAAATAGAAGCCTATTAAGTTAGAACACGCAGAAGTAGATAAACCATTTTCAGAATATGTGAAATTTAAAGGTATTAGTGAAAGTTCTTCATTATTTGGTGGAATAATACTATTATCTTCAATAATCAATTCTTGTAAATACCAATTATTATCTGTTAATTCTTGTGGTGGTAAATTAAAAAAAGTATTTGTATAAACTATAGTATCTCCATTGTTATTTGTTATTAATAATGTTTTGCTATTATCTGTTTCTGTTGTAATACTATATGTAAATTGTTCTGTAATTTCATTATTATAAAAACTGATATATAAATTCATAAAATCTATAATTGGAATGCTACAATCTGTGATAATTTGAAATGGTGTAAAGTCTGAAAAAATAAATATGTCAAATCCGTTATAATTGACGTGACCTCCAAAACCAATATTACAATTTGTAAGATTAAAACTTACTGCATTTTCAGAACCAATTAAACCACTTGTACTATTAAAAAAATTTAAATAAGCATATGGAAAATCAATTGGGTCATTTGGAATTATAGTAGTTACACTATTTATTGTTACACTTTGAACATACCAATTATTTTGTTGTAAATCAGAATGTTGGGCATTTAATATAAATGATGATATTATTAATAATATGATTAATGTTTTTTTCATAACTTCTAACTTAAATAAAAACAGGCAGAAACTAATCTACCTGTTTTTCTGTTAATATTTATTCAATTATTAAATTTTTAGCATCTACTATTAGGCCATCGCAAACTAATGACACGCCATATATACCTTGTGGATAACTTGAAATATCTATACTTGTATGTAGTTCATTTGAATTTAAAATATAGTTATTGGAAGTCCCATTTGTTACACTTGTAATCATTATATATGCAGAGGACGATCCTTGTACTTTATAATTAACATTCACTTGGTTTGAAGCAGGATTTGGCGACAAACTTTGTAAAGAGTAAGGATTTACTTTAACCTCAATCTCATCAAAATCTTTATAACCGTCTTTATCCGTAATGATTTCTAACTTGTATTTTTTTGTTACATCAGGCGAAACAGTTAAGTCTTTACCAGTATAAATTAAATTACCATCTTCATCATACCAATTATATATTGCCGCTTCATTAATTTCTTCTGCACTTATAGTTACAAATTCATTTTTGTCTATTTCTTTATCATTTCCTGCATCTGCACTAAATATTTCTCGTGGTTTTTTTCTTATTTCGTAAGTTTCACCACCTATAATTTCGTTAGTAACTACGTCTCTTTGAATTATATGATAGATGAATTTATCTTTATCAGTTAATTCTTTAGCAAGAAAATTAAAGGTCAAATATAATGTACCTATTTCATTTGGCTCAAACTGAATGTTATCAATAATTACATTGTTATCTGTAACAATCTTTTTTTGTTCTTCGTTTGTTGCTTTTAGTTTTAAACTATTTTTGCCGCCTCTTTCCCAAGCATCAAAAAGCACATCATCCATTTTAACACCTATTTCCGCTTCGTTATAAATTGCTTTTCCTACTTCATTTAACTCTCTTACTAATTCTAATCTAAAAGTCCTTGCTTCGTTAAATGGATTACCTACTGTCACTACACCACCTACACGAGTTGTCATGTTAGGTATAATATCAACAACAGTTGTATTTCTCCAAGCAATATTATTATTGTTCTTAACATTTTTATATAAGTTAGGACCTTCTTCTGATATTGGATCTTCTTCTGAAATAATTCTTGCTAATAAACAAAAATGCCAAGGATCAGTAGTTATCTCATTATAATCTGTTGGATTTGGTAATTGCCATTCATATTGAAGAATTGTTTCTTGACCTGGTTTTAATATTGGTATATTTAGAGTTGCAATTTCATTACCCATTTCTGCATCATTAGAAAATAATGAGCCATTCCAATGTTCTGGCCAATCTGATGATGTACTTGCTTTTGACCAATATAATTTTAATTGTTCATCACCAGTTGAAGTTTCACAACTTGTATTGCGAACTCTTACATAAACATAATTAGGATTATTTGGGTCGTATTCAGGATTTTGATGTTCTCTTATATATTTTCCATCAGGCTGGTTTCTAACCCAAATATCTTGACTACGCCACATAACATTTCCCGTTTCTTCATTAGGTTCTAATGCTAAATCTTCAGGAGAATCTCTAATAAATAAATCTAATTGTGGGTTTGGGTCATTGTCAAACAAACATTTTGCAGTTTTTACTGCTCTATAAACATTTAATCTTCCTGTACCAAGTAAACCAATGAATTGTTGGTTGATTGGTAAATGGTAAATATCATCGGTTGTGGAAAGTAAAATATCCCTAACTTGGTTTGAATTTAAATTTGGATTAACACTTAAAATTAATGCACAAGCAGCAGCAACTTGTGGTGATGCATAAGAAGTTCCCGAACCGTAGCGATATCCATTGTTAGGACTAATTGCTCCAGGAGTTGAATATCCAGGTGCAACTAAATCAACTTTATCATTGTGATGTTGTGTATTAGTTCCATCAAATACACTGCTATTATACACATGAGAATCTTCCCAAGGGAAATTATTTGAACCATAAGGATTAGTAGAACCTACAGAAGATACAGAAATTGTATGATTATAAGATGCTGGATATACATAGGCATCTAAAGAGCCACAGTGATCCTCATTATTACCAGCTGCACAAACTGTTATAACACCAGAGTTCCAAATTTCTTCATAAATATCAGCTTCTATTTGACTATATGAACATCTATTTAGCCAACTTGCATTTAGAACTTT
>CAYQTF010000128.1:0-3453 GCA_964420345.1 uncultured Flavobacteriaceae bacterium | reverse complement strand
AACATCTCAAGTGTGTCTCCCCATCTATCAGAAGTTATTAATTTAGTATTAAACCCTATACTTGAAACACCTACACCATTATCAGTATCAGCAGCTGCAAAACCTGCAACCATTGTACCGTGCATTAAAGGATAACTATAATAATCAAAATTTTGAACTATTTTATTTATCAACTCTTCGTGAGTTAAATCAAAACCTGTATCTGTAATACCAATTAAAATATTACTATCACCATGTGTTAAATCAAACGCTTCTGATGCATGCACTAATTCTAAGGCTCTATTTTGAATTCCACTTACTTCTAAATAATCATTGGGTTCATATAATATTTGTCTTTCACCTAAGAGTTCAACATATTCAACTTCTATTAAATCATTTAAATCATCATAAAATGAGTCATTTTGTAAAGTAACTAAATATGTTCTTTGTAGACGTGGTGTGATAGCAGTTGGAAAAGCTTTTTTGTATCTATAGACAATTTTACTATTAAAAAAGTTTTCTAAATCGTTATCATTAAAAATTAATGATAAAGTGTTATCAGAATTTACTGTTTTTGATATTGGTTCAATCGTCTTGTTCTGTTTTACGACAACGTAATAGTCTTGTTTACTTTGAGAATAAGCACTCAAAATAAAAATAAATACGAATGATATTAAAATAATTTTTTTCATTACTTGGTAATTTAAGAATTTAAAACTCAACTTTTTTTGGAGTGTTAAGCACTTGTCTTATGACCTTTTTACCACAACTCTTCAATAAAAATCTCCCGTTCTGCGTTTTCAAGGAGTTAAATAATTCAGTCTTTTGTGTTTGCAAAGCAACATTAAGTCGTTGATTTTAACCGTTTTATTTTGTCCAATTGGTGCCTAACGGCTACTTGTATGGTTAGTGGCGTGTTAAAATTGCAAAACTTTCAGTTATGCACCAAACATAATTTAAAATACTTAACTTTGAGTTTAGCAATTAGTAGCCATTAACTATACAAATTGTTGTGCGTAGGCTGTGTCTATTTTATGATTTTAATTGTTTTTAATTTGTTGTTTCTTATAAGCTTAAAATAAAATACCCCATTTTCTATATTTTTAAAACTAATATTCGTTGATAAAGTATTTAATTTTCCTTTTTTAATTATTTGTCCTAAATTATTTATAATTGAGTAATTTGAGCCAACTAAATTATCTTTTATGTTAATAGTTAAGTTGTCTGATATTGGATTAGGATAAATATTTATAAAATCTGTTTCATAAGCGTCTAAACTTAATGTTTCCGTTTCAAGTTTTGCTAAACCATTAGATGTTCCAATCCATTTATTCCCTTGATTATCGATGTTTAAAGCAATAATACTATTATCTGGTAATTCAGAATTTGATGTCTTATAAGCATCACAATTTGAAAAATTTAATAAACCACCATCTGAACATTCTTGAAATGAGCCAACCCATAAATTATTGTTTAAATCGAATGCCAGACTTTCTGTTTGGCAACCAAGTAAGCAATTGTTGGCTTCGCTATAATCATAAACAATTAATTCCCAACTGCCATCGAATGACATAAATCCCCAATCTGCGCCCATCCATTTTTTATCATTAGCATCAATTATTAATGTTTTTCTTAACCAATTTGTTGGAGAGTTTCCATATGTAATCCAAGTATTATCATCAAATTCAGTCAATTTTCCATTTGAAGACCATTCTCCTGTTATTATCCATTTATTATTATTACTATCAAAAGCAATTGCTTTGACAAAATTATCTGGAATATTTGAGTTTGTAGTATCATAAGTTGTCCAATTTGTTCCATCAAATTTTGTTAAGCCTGAAGATGTACCAATCCAAACATTATTATCGCTATCTGTTGCAACACAATTAATATTGTTATTAGGTAAGTTAGAATTTTCCATTGTATAATTTACCCAATTTACATCATCAAATTTCATTAAACCATTTTGCCAAGTACCAATCCATTTATTATCTAAATTATCAATTGAAATATCTATTACTTGATTAGTAACTATATTTGAATAAAAAACATAATCATATTCATAATTCATTTGAGCAGTAAATGTTTCTTGATGTAAAATACTACTTGTTGTAACATTATAAAACTCCATTTCAACTGTTGAAGAATTTTCTATATAATAATCAATTTCAAAACTTGCAGTATTTATTGGGATTTCTACAATTAATATATTATTGGTGTTATCGTGGCTTGAGTTAATTGTGGTTTGTGTTCCGTCTGCGAAGTTTACTATTGTTGTTGCATATACAGAAACCCAACTGTCTAAAGTTCCTGTTGTAAATTCAATTCTATGAATATCATTAGTTCCTTGTTGATTTTCAGTATTGAAAATTGTCCAATTTGTATCATCAAACTTTGCTATTCCAGCACCACCAGTATTAAAATTTGAAGCAATCCATTTATTACCTTGACTATCAAATTCAATATCTGTAATATGATTAAATGTTAAATCAGAATTTGAAGTGTCAAATATTGTCCAAACATCTTGTCCGAAAACAGAATAAGTTATGAATAATATGATTAGTGTAAAAGTTTTTTTCATAATGATTTTTTGAGGTTTAATTTCATCGTCTTTGCTTACGCACAACGGTTGGTATAAAGTTAGTGCTGGTTAAAAATACAATAATTTTCGGGTTTTGCACTTAGCCAAATTTTTAATTTTTTCTTTTTCCGATATTAACGCAAAATTGAAAATTTTGCGGACTTCGCAAGTATGCCTAAACTTTGGTTAAACACTGATCTTAAGCATTAATTTTATACGTTGTTGCCAACAGTTATTTTATTAATTTATTCAATTCTTTATACGTTGATATTTTCGGGTTTAACTTCAGTAATGAGTTAATTCCGATACTCTTTTGATCTCTAACTTTTTCATTTAGAATTTCCGTTTTGAGCACATAAAATGTCCATTGTTCCAATTTCATAGGATTAATTTCTTCTTGATTTTTACAATTTAGTAAGCAAAATATATAAAAATCACTCCAACGTTGATGTTTTCCGTTATATTTTGGGTTCTCTTTACTTCCTGCAGTTTTAGAAATGTTAAATTTAATATCAGAATACTTTTTTTGTTCCCAAGTTTGAATATAAGCACCAGATTTAATTTCAATTTTAGTTCCTTTTTCGGTAACTAAATCATATTCATCCCATTCAATTCGGTTTTTGCTTTTAATTCCAAGTGCTTTTTTGACAATAAATTCGGCTAAAATTCCACGAGTTCGGTTTTCAATTAAGTCAGATTGGTTCCAACTCCAAAATTCAGTTAAATCAAAACCTTGCGAATTCCTATTAAATTCAAAATTTTCTTTACCTGTTTTCTTTTCCACTTTTATATCAGGTAATTCCATTTTATTTGTTTTCGGTTTTGTGAGTTTTTATTGTTGGCAACGTTTGAATAAGTGCAGTAATGGATTTTAGAGGCACTTATTTTCAAGT
>CAYQTF010000127.1:0-7595 GCA_964420345.1 uncultured Flavobacteriaceae bacterium | reverse complement strand
ATCAAAACCATTAGTAATTACGTGCGTATTTTTATTAAATTTCAAATAATTTTCTTGCATGGTTTTGCCAACTACAATTACTTCGTCTGCATTTTCTAAAACCTGTTTTTCTAATTTAAAATGTGTTGCTTTTGATTTGTTTGTTAAAGGTAACTGATGAAAATAATCAATAGCAGTCCAAGGATCTCTAAAATCTGCTAGCCATTTTATATTCGGAAAAATTGTTTTTAATTTGAAACCAATTAAATGCACAGAATGTGGCGGACCAGTTGTGATAATTGCATCTATTTTATTTTCGTTTAAGAATTTTATTAGGTATTTAACCGAAGGTTTGATCCAATATTTACGAGCATCTGGTATAAAATAATTTGCTCTAATATATTGTATTGTTTTCCCTATAAAATTCGGATTCGGATTTAAAAATCCAGCACTTTCTTTCTTCTTTTTAAAAAAATTATTGGGTTCAAATATTGGTTGTTTTAAAATGGTTATTCCTTTCGGAATTTCTTTTTCTAACGACTCATCTATTATTGGATAATTGGCATTTTTAACCGTATAAACTATTGGTTCAATACCAAATTTGGGTAAATATTTTACAAATTTCAACCAACGTTGAACGCCTGAACCACCAGAAGGCGGAAAATAATATGTTAGAATTAGTACTTTCATTTTATGTAACCGCAAAGTTCACAAAGTTATCGCGAAGTTCGCAAAAATTTATTTTTTTTAAAAAAGAGAATTTGATTGTTTTTTAAATTCGCTATGTGAAATATTAAACGGAATATTAATTAAATAATTTCCTGATTTTTTTAGGTTGTTATTTAATAAGTTCAACCATTTTTCTTCTAACTTATTTGTTGTGATAATTGGCATATTTCCTTTAGATAAAGCATTAAATTCATGCCATTTTAACTGATTAAAAAAATAATTATACTCGGTAAAAATAACTTCGATTGTCATTTTACTAATAGACTCAACACTTAATTTTGTTTTATTAATTTCTGAGCACTCGTTTTTTGAAAGCACAAAATAATTTGTTAATTTCGTTTTTTCTACACTTACATTTTCGAATAAATTAAATGGTGAAATCTTACGCCTAACTTTGCTTAAACCAAAAACAGTTTTATGTAAAAACCAATGTAGTTTACTAAAAAATGATTCTTTTTTAAAAATTGTATTCTTTAATTTTGAGTTGCCAACTAAATTATAACCATATATTTTTGGGTAATTATAATTAGAAAATAAATACCCTTTATTGTCTAAAATAGCAATATCATCGGTTATAAATGAAGCATTTTTATTTAAACAAAATTCTAATTCTAAAGTTGTTTTGCCTGTGCCACCAGTTCCGCCAAGTAAAATAGATTTACCGTTTAACGAAAATCCTGATGCATGAATTGGCACCAAATTATCGAAAAAGAAAGTCATTGGTATCAATATATTTTCATGAAATATTTGTCCAATATTTTCAACTCGATTTGTAAACTGCATGTTTAACCATTTTCTAATTACTTTTCTAATATAATTTGGCGCAATGATTAATTTAAAATAGATTGTTTTAAGTTCTCTTTTATCATTAAATACAAAAGCAACTTCGGTTAATGTATCTTTAAAATGAATAACATTTTTATAATAATAATGTTGCGACGGATTGTTAGCAATCAATTTTTCATTAAAAGTTGACCAATCATCTGTAATTTCTAATATGTTTTTTTTAGAATTATCAGAATATACTTTTAACTCGTCTAACAAGATAGATTTATAGACTGATTTTTTCAGGTTTACTTTTGTTGAAATTCCAAAAAATGAAAACATCTTTTTAATTTACGATTTATGATTTACGATTTATGATTAAACCGTACTTTAGCATTTGTAATTATTGCCACAAAAATAAGCAAACGTATTTTGAAAATCACCAATTCTAAAAAAGAATATCCAAAAAACAGTGTATTAATGACGTATGTTGTTTTTGCAACCTTTGTAAAACGTGATATTCTAATTTTAGAAAAAGAATATCAAGTTTCTACATATCATTTTAATACATCAAACAAATTTCTATTACCTTTTGCATTTTTAAAACAATTTTTTTATTTATTATTTTCAATTTATAAGTATAAAAGTTTGGTAATTCAATCGGCTGGTTATGTTTCTTTTTTACCTGTAATCTTCGGAAAGTTATTCCGTAAAAAAGTAATCATAATTGCTATTGGAACCGATTGTGCTAAACTACCCGAAATTAATTATGGCGCTCATATTAAACCTATTTTGTCGTGGTTTACCAATTTTTCCTTTAAATATTGCTCGTTAATTTTACCAGTACATAAAAGTTTAGAAAAAAGTGATTATACGTATTTAGATGTGAAATTCCCAAAACAAGGTATTAGAAATTTCACACCAAATATTAAAACACCAATAATAGAAATGGTTAATGGTTACGATATTAAAAAATGGGAATTATTAGATTTAAAAAGAGAAAAAAACTCATTTTTAACAGTAAGTTTTGCTTTAAATAAAATTGGTTATTACCGTAAAGGTATCGATTTAATTGTTGCTATGGCAAAACAATTTCCTAAATATAAATTCACTATTGTTGGTCAAGTAATTTTACAAGAAGAATGTCCTAAAAACGTAACTTTAATTAAAAATGTACCGCAAACGGAATTGTTAAAAATTTACAATAGTCATAAATATTACTTTCAACTTTCTATGTTTGAAGGTTTTCCTAACGCTTTATGCGAAGCCATGCTTTGTGGTTGCATACCAATTGGAAGCAATGTTGCTGGAATACTAGATATAATTGGTAAATCTGGTTATGTTTTAAAGAAAAAAAATCAAAATGATTTGGCTAAATTGATTGAAAATTTATCTAAAAATAGGATCACAACAGAAAATATGCGTCAACAAATTGTTAAAAATTATCCGTTAAAAAGGCGAGAAAAAGAGTTTTTAAATTTTGTACGTTCTCAACCCTGCTAGGGTTCAAAACCCTAGCAGGGTTTTGTATGGAAACGTCTTTGTATAAAATTAAAACGAAACATCACATTCCACAATCATTTTTTGTTTAGAAACAGGATGTACAAATTCCAAAGAACAAGCATGTAAATACAATCTATCGCTTTTTTTACCATATAAATCATCACCAACAATTGGTAAATTTAAACCTAAATAATGAGCAGCATGAACTCGTAATTGATGTGTTCGACCAGTTATAGGATAAAAATAAATCTTTGTTTTATTATCCTTAATTTCGATTACTTCATAATTTGTAACTGCTTTTTTTCCTATTTCAAAACATACTTTTTGTCTTGGTGTATCTTTGTAATCGGTTATTAATGGTAATTCTATTGTTCCTTTTTTTTCTTTTAAAATTCCATTTAAAATTGCAATATATTCTTTTTTAATAGTTCGATTTATAAACTGACTTTGTAATTTTTTATGCGCTCTTTTCGATTTTGCGATAAGTAGAATTCCAGAGGTTGACATGTCTAACCGATGTACAATAAAAGGACTTTCTAAATCTGGGTATTTTTGTTGCATTCTAAATAACACAGAATCCTCAATATTTTTACCAGGTATAGTTAATAATTCTGCGGGTTTATTAATTACTGCTAAATGCTCGTCTTCAAAAAGAAATTCAATTTTTTTATCTTTTGCAAGGTTAATTAAAATAGGGTTTTCATCTACTTTTAAACCGTTAAGCATGTGATTTAGAATGGGTTTACATTTTCCGTTACAAGCAGAATAATAGTTTAAGTGCTTTCTAACTTCATTTTTTAGTGGTTTGCCAAACCAAAATTCACCCATTGCAATTGGTTTTAAATCGTTTTGAAAAACGTATTGCAATAATTTTGGTGCAGCGCAATTACCAGTTCCTGCAATTGGTTTTTTGTTAATTTCTTGAAAAATTTTGTTTAATGATTTTTCTTCTTTTTCTTGATTTAGAAAATGATAATTGTCAAAAATACGTTGGTGTAAATTTTCAGAACGATGAGTTCTTTCGTCTTTTAAATCTAAAATTGAAATATTTAGTTTGTCAATTTTTGATTTAATTTTCTTGATTTTTTCTTCCCAATATAAGGATAACTCTCTGTAATAAAATTTATCGTGTAAACTTTGTTGAATTAGTTTATTTTCTGATACAGATTTATTTTCTCTTCGCTTTTTTCTCTTCGCTTTTCGCTCTTTTAGTTTTTCTGTTTCTATGGATAAAATTTTGTTTTTTTCTGTTTCTAATTTATTAAAAACCTCAATATATTCTAATAAAATAGAATCGTTTTCTAAAGTATTAATTTCTAAACTAATTTTTGAAATTATTATTTCTTCTTTTTGATAAAATTTATCCAAAAAAATATCAAAAACTGGTGGAACAAAATTCACTATATTATTTTCGCCTTCTAGTTTTCCTGAATAAGCAGCTAAATAACCAATCTCATTTTGTTTGTTTTTTACAACCAATACACCAAACATTTTTCCTATTCCGTTTTCTGAATTTAAACCAAAATTATGTTCCCAATTTTCAGAAATTGCTAATTTTTTTTGTAACTCTTTTGAGGCAATTTTAGTTAATTCATGTGGTGTATAATAGAACGGAAATGTAAATTTTATTGGTAATTCAATTCCTTTTATATTGGTTTTAAAGTATGTGAAGTACTTTTTATTTGCCATTTAATAAGTTGTTATTTTTGATAAGTACATCTATTAAGAATTGCAAATATACTTATACGATTGCATAGATAAATCTATTTTAGGTGATAAATCATCATAAAATATTCAATATATGTTTGAAATAAAATTTTGTACCTTTCCGTTCTAAATTTTAACCCTAATTTATCATGAAAAATTTACTAGTAATAATAGTAATTAGTTTAATTGGTTTTACATCTTGTAAGAAAGAAGTATCAATAAAAAATGAAAAGAAATCTAATATGAGTACAAATCCGTTATTAGTAAAATGGGATACGCCTTTTGGAGTGCCACCATTCGATAAGATTAAAAGTGAAGATTATTTACCAGCATTTAGAGAGGCAATTAAATTGCATAAAATTGAAGTCGATGCAATTTTAAATAATAAAGAAAAACCTACTTTTAAAAATACAGTGGAAGCATTAGAATTAAGTGGCGCTGATTTACATAAAGTTGCAAGTGTATTTTTTGCTATTAATGCTGCAAATACAAATGATGTTTTAAAAGAAACAAACAAAACTATTGGGCCAGAATTAACTGCTCATGGAGATGAAATATCTTTAAATTCTGATTTGTTTAAAAGAATTAAAACAGTTTATGAAAATAAAGAGGAACAAGAAAAATTAAATGCTCAAGAATTACATTTACTAAATGAAACTTATAAAAATTATGTGCGTGCAGGAGTTAATGTTGAAGGAAAAGCGAAAGAACGCTTAAAAGAAATTAATAAAGAATTATCTGCTTTATCTATTGAGTTTGGTACTAATTTGTTAGACGAAACCAATGATTTTGAAGTGCATACAATAAATAAAAAAGATTTAGGTGATTTGTCAGAAAGTTTAGTTGCATTAGCAGCAGAAGAAGCAAAAAAACGTGGTCACGATTCGGGTTGGTCATTCACTTTACAAAGACCAAGTATTAATCCGTTTTTACAAACATCGCCTAATCGTGCTATGCGTGAAAAATTATTTCAAGGTTATGCTATGCGTGGCGATAATGACAATGCAAAAGATAATAAAAAAGTATTAAGTAAAATAGCCTCACTAAGAGTAGAGAAAGCAAATTTATTAGGTTATAAAACTTGGGCAGATAATGTATTATCAAACCGAATGGCTGCAAATGCTAAAAATGTATATGATTTAATGGACCAATTATGGCCATCGGCAGTTAAAATGGCAAAGAAAGATCGTGATGCCTTGGCAGAAATGATGAAAAGCGAAGGTGTAAAAGGAAAGTTTAGAGGTTCCGATTGGCGTTATTATGTTGCAAAAGTAAGAGCAAAACGTTATAATTTTAACGAAGATGAAACAAGACCATATTTTGAGTTTAACAATGTACGTGAAGGTGCTTTTAAGTTAGCAAACACGTTATTTGGTATGACTTTTAAACCACTAAATAATGTGCCTAAATGGCATAAAGATCAACAGGTTTTTGAAGTTTTACAAAACGAAAAACACTTAGGTGTTATTTATATGGATTTCTTTGCTCGTGAGAGTAAACGTGGCGGTGCTTGGATGAATGAAATGCGTATGCAATCTAATGTAAACAATAATTTTGTTACACCAATAGTTACCAATAACTTTAATTATCCTGCACCAACAAAAGACCAACCATCATTATTGTCATTTAATGAGGCGCAAACTGTTTTTCATGAATTTGGGCATGCGTTGCATGGTTTGTTATCTAACGTAAAATATGGCTCAATGTCTGGTACAAACGTGCCTAGAGATTTTGTAGAATTCCCTTCTCAAGTTATGGAAAATTGGATGAGTGAACCAGAAGTTTTAGCAACCTATGCAAAACATTATAAAACAGGTAAAGTAATACCGAAAGCATTAATCGATAAAATGAACAAAGCCAATAGTTTTGATGAAGGTTTTAGAACAGTAGAGTATATGGCTGCAGCATATTTAGATATGAATTGGCATACTTTAACCGATACAGAGATTAGAGATGCTCGTAAATTTGAAAAAGATGCAATGAAAAAAATTGGGTTAATAGATGAGATTTTGCCAAGATATAGAAGTAATTATTTTCCGCATATATTTTCTGGCGGTTATTCTGCGGGATATTATTCTTATTTATGGTCGGAAGTTTTAGATGCCGACACTTTTAATGAGTTTAAGAAAACAGGAAATATTTTTGATCCTGAATTGTCTAAAAAATATGCTGTAATGTTGGCTGCTGGCGGTTCGAAATCTGGTATGGATTTGTATAAAGATTTTTTAGGAAGAGAACCAAAAATAGAACCTTTATTAGAGAAAAAAGGGTTTAAATAAGTTTGTAATTTTATTAAATAAAACTTAAATCTTACAATTTATGGTTGCCATAAATTTAATGTTAATGATAAAATGGTTGATTTTTAGAACCCTTTAAGCGTTATATTTATATGATAACGCTTGCAAGGTTAAAAACGATGGTTCTATGTTGTTTATAGTGGGTAGCATTATATTTTTAATATTAGTGAAATGTAAAAAAATTCCAAAAATCAAGTTCCAAATTCCAAATAAATCCCAACATTTAAATATCAAAACACAAACAAAGCCTTACATTATATCAAAAATTAGTAATAATAAACAAATTTAATGTTTGATTTTTGTTTTTTATTTGGAATTTGGAACTTAATTTTTGGAATTTAAAATAATAACCACCATAGAACCTAAAAAAGGAACTAAATCCTTTTTTAATTTCTAAATATATTTTACATTTTAATGAAAAAACCCGCACAAGTAAACTTGTGCGGGAAAATTGCTATGAAAAAGAAAAAGTGTCAAATTATAAATAACTTGACGAGGCAAATATATAACTTTTCACTTCTCTAAACCTATTTTATTTATAATTAATATTAAAATTTAACTTTTAGAGGTGTAAACTTAGGTTCTTATTTTAATTTGCTCTAAACCAATATGTTT
>CAYQTF010000126.1:0-7791 GCA_964420345.1 uncultured Flavobacteriaceae bacterium | reverse complement strand
TTTTTTTTAGGTTCTGCTAATTGTTTTTTATAATTCTTACTAGATTTAATATGTTTTTTTTTAATATTAAATTCCTCATCTATGCTTACACATGTTCGACTATTATTAAAACAAAAACAACCATCTGGACAATTATCATTACTCTGTTTTAGACTTCTTTTATCCTGCTTAGCATCCTGTATTAAATTAAGTAACATGGTAGTTTTATTTATTGCGTAAACTTTTCCGTCTTGACGCAAAATAATTTTATTAGATTTGTCAAAATTTGGATTATATGTAATATTCATTATACAGATATGTCCATCATCATTTGTAGAGACAGTACCTGACGAATTTCCACTACTACATAGTTTTACATATTTAAAGCAAGGACAATCTCGTTTTTTTAGTTGCGATTGCTCTTGATTTCTTTTTTTATTTTCTAAATGATTTTTTATAGTGTTTTCATCGCCATCATAAGTATAATAACGATTATCATCACCTATTAAAACATAATTTTTAGTTACTAATTCCCAAATTTTTAGTTTTCTAATTTTAGATTCATCAAATCTTTTAGGACTCATTGGCTTAGCAATGGCTTTCACATTTACTTTAGCACGTAGAGTTTTTGTTTTTATTGCTTTTCCTTCAATTTTTTTTTGTCCAAATGACAATTGAGCAAATAACATAATAAACAGGACTATAATAAGTTTGGAACTTAATTTAATTTGTTTTTTCATAATGTTCTAATTTAATTGTTTGTTCTTTAATTTGTTATAAAATAATAATGTACTTAAGATTAATAATATTGCGATAAATTGAGAATGCGATAAAATGCCATCGATAATAAAACCACGTTTATCGCCTCTAAAGAGTTCTAAAAGACCTCTGACAATTGCATACAATGCAATGTAAATTAAGAATATTTGCCCTTGAAATTGTTTTCGTTTTTTTACTAAAAAAAGAATTGCCATAATAGTTAATAGTCCAACAATTTCATATAATTGTGATGGATGCACATGTGTTCCGTTTGTTCTTGGAAAATCCATACCTATAATTGAATTGGTTGGTTTGCCATAACAACAACCGCCAAAAAAACAACCCATTCTACCAATTGTATGTACAATAACTGTAGTAATGGCTAAAACATCTAACATTGGCAAAACTGGTATTTTATGTTTTTTTAAATACCAAATCACTACAGGAATTATGGTTATAAATGAACCGTAAAATACAAAACCACCAGAAAAATTATCTAGCATTAATGTTGGGTTACTTAAAAAATATAAAGGTTTTTCTAGATAGAAAAATAATTTTCCACCAACAAAACCTGCTATAAAAATTAAGTAAAAGAAATTATTAGAAAGGTTTACAATACCTAACTCTTTTTTCGCACTCCATTTTGTGTAAATAGAAGCAACTAACGTACCTACAACAATACAAAATGCATAAGTGTAAATAGTTGTACTACCAATATGAAATAATTCTGGATGCATTTATTATGTTTTTTAAAAACCATAATCTTTATTAATTCCCCTCAAAACGAATAAAGAAAATGGTATATAAATTAGTTTATCTATGGTATAACAGCGTCAATAATTACACAGTATTCTGCTTCTACATTATTTGCTGTTAAATCGAATCTAAATTCTTCGCCAACTAAAGTTCCTGCACGTTGGCAAGTAACTAGTACTGGATAAGTATTTCCGTTAATTAAAAGGTTGATGTTTTCGGTTGCACCAACGGTTACCGCAGATGTTGTAAAAACCACAAAAGGTGTTCCGCCATAAATTTCTACAGCAGGAATTCCTGCACCGCCATTATTAGGGAAATATTCTGTGGTTAAATCTACTTCTGGCAATAAGGTTTGTGTGTTGTCGCTTGTATCTACAAAAGTTAGACCTTGGTAAGAGCATAGATTTTCGTTTGGATCGTTGCCATCATCATTATCGCAACTTGCAAATAATGTTATTGTTAAAATTACTAGTAATACTGTTTTAATTGTTTTCATTTTATTGTTTTTTGTTTATTATTATTATTATTTATTTCTAAAGTACTTCATCTATAATTACACAAAATTCAGATTCTATACTTCCGTAACTTAAATCGTATCTAAATTCTTCACCAACTGTTGTTCCTGCACGTTGACAAGTAACTACAGGTCCGTTTTGTAATATACTGTTTACATAATATTCACCAACAGTACCTATTGCACCAACAGTAATGGCATCAGTTGTGAAAAATATAAAATCTCCGTTTGGTGCAGTTCCTGCAATTTCAACTCCTGACACGCCAAAAGGCCCATTACTTGCATTTGGAAAAAATTGTGTATTTAAACTTGCTTCTGGTATTAATATTTGTGTGTTATCGCTTGTATCAACAAAGGTTAATCCTTGATAGTCACATTGATTTTCGTTTGGATCGTTACCATCATCATTATCACAACTTGCAAATAATGTTATGGTTAAAATTACTAGTAATATTGTTTTTAATGTTTTCATTTTTTAATTATTTTCTGTTTTTATTACTTTATATGAAATTTTTAGTTTTTTGTTACCTTATTTTATTAGAAAAAGCCACATAATTAATAAATGAAAACAAAATAAACTATGTGGCAAACTAACAACTATACTATTTTTTAATTAATTTTAATATTGCATTATTTTGATTGGAATTAATCTTTATAAAATAAACGCCATTAGAAAAGTTTAAAGTATCTAAGGTATTTTCGCCTATTAATAAATCACCTTTTTTAACTAATTGACCACTAATATTAAATATTTTGTAATTAGATAACCTATCTGTTTTAATAGTTACTTTATTTTTTGTTGGGTTTGGATAAATAGATAAATTTTTATTAAATATTTCATCTTCGATGGAAGCAGTTGCATCTTGACCATCACAATTTTCATCAATACCATTATTAGGAATATCGGTTGCTCCAGGGAAAATTGTAGCATCAAAATCATTACAATCACCAGTAGTAATCGTAAAACCATCACCATCAAAATCGTCATCATTTGGGTCTACTGGATCTGTAAAGTAAACACTAACCTCAATACCATCAGCAATTCCGCCATCATCGGTATCAACATCTAAAGGGTCTGACCCATATACATTTACTTCGTTACCATCTAGCAATGTATCATCATCTGTATCTGCATCGTTAGGGTCTGTTTCACCACTACCAGAAGTTCCAGTAAAGCCAATAGCATTAATTGTATTACCATCTTGATTAGAATCCTCAACACCATCATCTAAACCATCTCCATCTGTGTCAGCATTTGTTGGATCTGTTGTGGTTGATGGGTTTGTGTCAGCAATAAAATTACCTAAACTCACATCTGTGTCAGGTGACGGATTAGTTACACCATATTCAGTGCCATCGAAAATGTTATCGCCATCTGTATCTGGATTTAATGGACTCGAAGTAATTACGTTAACTTCCGTCCCATCATCTATACCATCATCATCTGTATCTGCATCGTTAGGGTCTGTACTAAAAGTCACTTCATCACCATCAATTAATCCATCGCAATCGGTATCAGGTAATAAAGGATTTGTAAAAAAAGTGTTAATTTCTTCTCCGTCAGTCAAGTTATCATTATCAGTATCAGCATCTAAAGCATCAGTATTTGAAAATACTTCAACACCATCTGACAAGCCATCACCATCTGTATCTGGATTATTTGGGTCAGTGTTGTATATATTACTCTCATCAGCATTAATTAGTCCATCGCCATCGTCATCACCACAACCACTAGTAACTATTGTTAATTTATATTCTTGACTACTAACATTATTTTGCGTGTCTTTTACTTCTATATAATATGTTCCACTTATACTAGGCGTAAAATTTAATATTCTTATAGCATTTGAAGATGTATCATTAAGAATTTGAGTAAGATTACTATCAAAAATTGAAAATTCAAAAAACGAAAGAGAACTACTAATATTAAACAGCATAATATCTGTACTTTGACCAGCAGTAGCATTAAATGAAAAATAATCTAAATCCGAAGTATTTCCAATGGTTGCTCCATAAGTTGTACAACTATTAATTGAAATAGCTTCTGCAAAAGTATTGTTTGGCTCAAAAGCGTCAACTATTTCTACAACATCTGTATTTACTCTTGGTTCAATTTTATAATTGCCAAAACTGTAATAACAAATACCTGTTATTTTATATCCGTTACCTATAGTTGAGGCAAAATTATATATTACATCATCTACAATACAAACGCCAGAACCATCATTAATTTGCCATTCACCAAAACCAATATCATCATTTGTACAAATTGCATCTTCAATTTGAACTAACACACTTTCATATTTTTCCTCATTTACCATATTACTTTTAATTATAATTGGATCTGGTAATTGATTACCTGAAGAGTTTACTATAAATGAGGTTAAGTTTGCTATTTCAGTAAGGGAATTAAATTCTAGTACTTCACCAATAATCGTTATACTATCACCTAAATTTACTGTATTACTAGAATCAAATACAAAAATACCACTCCATGCCGATGTACAATCTTGCATCCAATAACCATTGGATGAAATTCCAGTTATAACACCTGATGTTTCGACAATATCATTCTCATAGTTTGATGAATTATTTGTTGAATATTGTATTTCATTAATCCTTAATGTAGTTTGTGCAAAACCAAAAGAGTAAATAAATAAGGTAATTAAAAGTAAGTTTGTTTTCATTGTATGTGTTTTTAATGTCTTGACTATTTTCAAAAATAAAAAACAACATCGATATAAATAAGGCATATCAGATGAACAACAGACTTTATTTGATTAACTGTGCTATTTATTCGATTAAAGAAAATATAGAAAAATAATATTTTTATAACTCATAAGTTATATATATATAGACAAAATGAACTATATTTGTTTAAAATTAAAACAAAATGAGCACAAAACCCTTTAGAATTGATGGTATAGATAAGATTATACTTAATCATTTAATACAAGATGCTAGAACACCAATATTAAAAATAGCAAGAGATGTTGGTATTTCTGGAGCAGCAATTCATCAGCGTTTGCGAAAATTAGAAGCAAGTGGTTTAATTGCAGGTTCAAAATTTGTGCTAAATCCTAAAATTTTAGGTTTTAAATCTTTAGCATTTGTTGGTATATTTTTAGACACTTCTATAAAATATAAAGAAGCAATAAAAAGACTAAAAGAAATTGATGAAGTTATTGAAAGTCATTACACAACTGGTAATTATGCGATTTTCATTAAAATTTTATGTAGAGATAATGAACATTTAATGAATGTGTTAAATCAAAAAATTCAAAAAATTAATGGCGTTTCTCGTACAGAAACCTTTATTTCTTTAGATCAACAAATAGATAGACAGGTTAAGATTTAAGGTTTCAGTTTAATATTACGTTGTTATTTTTCGATTTCAAATAAGAGTCATTGAAAAACCTATCAAATCCATGTCATCAATGTTCTGTTTTTCGACACAAGACATTGGTTTTTTTACAATTAAGTTTAAGAACCCATAATTTAAAGAATACTTTTGCATTCAAATCTTTGCGACCTTTTTATTTACATCTTTCACTAATGTCTTTGCGCCTTTGCGTGAAAATAAAATCATAAAGTTTGAAGAGTTAAAATATTAAGAAAAATTCTTCAATTCTAACTTCAATATTTAATAAAATATACCTATTTTTGCACTTTTAAAAATAAAACCTTAAAATAATGACAAAAGTAACAGGTAGAATTTCACAAATTATTGGTCCTGTAGTAGATGTAGAATTTACATCTGGTTCAGAATTACCAAGAATATTCGATTCTTTAGAAATCACTAAAAAAGATGGAACAATTATCGTTTTAGAAGTACAACAACATGTTGGTGAAGATACAGTTAAAACTATTGCAATGGATTCTACCGATGGTATCGCTAGAGGTCATGAAGTTGTTTCGACTGGCAACCCAATTAAAATACCTGTTGGCGCTGAAATTTATGGTCGTTTGTTTAATGTAACTGGAGATCCAATTGATGGTTTAAAAGCATTACCAAAAGATGGGAAAAACGGTTTACCTATTCACAGACAACCACCAAAATTTGAAGATTTATCAACTGCTACCGAAGTATTATTTACAGGTATTAAAGTAATCGATTTAATCGAACCTTATGCAAAAGGTGGAAAAATTGGTTTATTTGGAGGTGCAGGAGTTGGTAAAACAGTTTTAATTCAAGAATTAATTAACAATATAGCCAAAGGTCATGGTGGTTTATCTGTATTTGCAGGAGTTGGTGAAAGAACTCGTGAAGGTAATGATTTACTACGTGAAATGTTAGAATCTGGTATTATAAAATACGGTGAAGCATTCGACAAATCTATGGAAGAAGGCGGATGGGATTTAGATAAAGTGGATATGGAAGCTTTAAAAGAATCAAAACTTACTTTCGTATTTGGTCAAATGAACGAACCACCTGGAGCAAGAGCTCGTGTGGCATTATCTGGTTTAGCAATTGCTGAATATTTTAGAGATGGCGCTGGCGATGGTCAAGGAAAAGACATCTTATTCTTTATTGATAATATTTTTAGGTTTACACAAGCAGGTTCTGAAGTATCGGCTTTATTAGGTCGTATGCCTTCTGCAGTTGGTTACCAACCAACATTAGCAACCGAAATGGGGACAATGCAAGAACGTATTACTTCTACAAAAACAGGTTCAATTACATCTGTACAAGCAGTTTATGTGCCTGCGGATGATTTAACAGATCCAGCACCAGCAACAACATTTGCGCATTTAGATGCAACAACAGTATTGTCTCGTAAAATTTCGGAATTAGGTATTTATCCTGCGGTTGACCCGTTAGATTCTACTTCAAGAATTTTAAACAGAGAAATTTTAGGTGATGAACATTATGATACTGCTCAAAAAGTAAAAGAAACATTACAAAAATATAAAGAGTTACAAGATATTATTGCAATTCTTGGTATGGAAGAATTATCTGAAGAAGATAAACTAATCGTACATAGAGCAAGACGTGTGCAACGTTTCTTATCTCAACCTTTTCATGTTGCTGAGCAATTTACAGGTATTCCTGGATGTTTAGTTGATATTAAAGACACTATTAAAGGTTTTAATATGATTATGGATGGTGAGTTAGATAAATACCCTGAAGCTGCATTTAACCTTAGAGGTTCTATTCAAGATGCAATAGATGCAGGAGAAAAAATGTTAGCGGAAGTTTAAAAAAACAAGTATTCAGTGTTCAGTAAACAGTACTGAACACTGAACACTGAATACTAAAAATATGAAACTAGAAATAGTAAGTCCAGAAGCAATATTATTAAAATCAGATGTAGAGTCAATTTATGTTCCTGGTATTAATGGTGATTTTGAAATGTTAAACAATCACGCACCAATCGTTTCTTTATTGAAAAAAGGAACTGTTAAAATTAAAGGTGCTATTGAAATAGACGAAGCATTTCAAGATAAATTTTCTAAAGAAAATAGTGGTTATACACATTTAGAAATCGAATCTGGCACTATAGAAATGAGCGAAAATAAAGTGATTATTTTGGTTGACTAAATATCTAGATATACATTGAATAATAAATCGTCTTAAATTAATTTTTAAGGCGATTTTTAATTTGCCTGCTACTTTTAAATATGGGTCACATATAAAAGATAGGTGTTAATAATCTCATAATTTAAAAAATAATAAAAGGTATTAAACCTCAGGGCAAACCCTGAACCCAATAATAATCCCGAAGTGTCGCATTGGCGTCAACCTTATTTCTAATATTTGATTACGATGTCAAAAAACAACA
>CAYQTF010000125.1:0-7858 GCA_964420345.1 uncultured Flavobacteriaceae bacterium | reverse complement strand
CTTTCCTGTAGATAAATACGAGAGAATAGTTTTATATTTGACCACAGAATATTAACAAAGGTAAAAGGTGTTAGGTTAAGGGTTAAAGTCAGCAATCCAAAACTCTAACCTTATACCCAAAACCTTTAACCTTTTAACCTTTTAACCTTTAACCCATATGTACTTTACCGAAGAACACGAATCATTCAGACAAAGTTTTAGAGAATTTCTACAAAAGGAAGTTGTACCTCATATTGATAAATGGGAAAAAGATGGTAAAATAGAACGTTTTATTTGGGAGAAATTTGGCGAAATGGGTTATTTCGGTTTGGTTTATCCAGAAAAATATGGCGGCTTAGATTTAGACTTATTTTATACGGTAATCTTTTTAGAAGAATTGCAAAAAGTGAACTCTGGTGGTTTTGCTGCAGCAATGTGGGCGCATACTTATCTGGCAATGACGCATTTAAACAAAGAGGCAAATCACGAAATAAAAGAAAAATATTTAACGCCAAGTATCACTGGTGAAAAAATTGGTTGCTTGTGTATTACCGAACCTTTTGGCGGTTCTGATGTTGCTGGCATGCGAACTACTGCCGTAAAAAAAGGGGATAAATATATTATTAACGGTTCCAAAACATTTATTACTAATGGTCTTTATAGCGATTATTTGATAGTTGCTGCAAAAACCAATCCAGAAGATAAATATAAAGGTATCAGTATTTTTGTAATGGATAGAGATACCAAAGGTATTTCATCAACAAAATTAAATAAATTAGGTTGGCGTGCTTCCGATACTGCGGAAATTGCTTTCGACAATGTCGAAATTCCAGCAAGTAATTTAATGGGTAATGAAAACGAAGGATTTGGTTATTTAATGCAACATTTTGCTTTAGAAAGACTAACTATGGGAATAAATGCACACGCAAGAGCAGAATTCGCATTAGATTATGCCATACAATATATGAGTGAACGTACCGCTTTTGGTAGAACAATTGATAAATTTCAAGTATTAAGACATAATGTTGCCGAGATGGCAAGTGAAATTGCGATGTGTAAAGAATTTAATTATTCTGTTGCAAAAAAATTAAATGAAGGTACTTATGCTGTAAAAGAAGCTACAATGTCTAAATTGCTAAGTACTAAAATGGCAGATAAAGTAATTTATGACTGCTTACAACTTTTAGGTGGTTACGGTTATATGGAAGATTATCCACTAGCAAGACTTTTACGAGATAGTAGAATAGGGCCAATTGGTGGCGGAACATCTGAAATATTAAAAGAAGTAATCGCAAAGATTATTATAGACAAAAAAGAATATAATAAAGCAACTTAAAATCCTTCTTTTCAAATAAAATTTATTAATTCTAGACTATATTTTCTATTTAAAATTCAAACTGTTATTAATGAGTGCTTTACTTGCTCTTAAAATGTTAATAAATATATTGCCGATATTTTAAAATATCAACAAATAGTTATAAGTTTGCAGTATATTAATAATTAACAAAATTAAAAAGATGAAGAAAATTTTACTATTTGGTCTTACATTAATGTTTGCAGCAATCTCTTTTGCTCAAGACCTACCAACAAATGCCGAACCAGGAAAATGTTATGTACGTTGTACAACACCTGATGTTTGGAAAAATGAAACTGTTACAGTACAAACTGCAGCAGCTTATAAAGTATTAAGAGCACAAGGACCTCAGTATTCTACTGAAAACTTTACTGTGGAAACTAAAGCAGCAAGTTCTCGTTTAGAAGTTGTACCTGCACAGTACGAAACTCAAAATGTAACTTTTGTATCTCAAGAAGCTTCTTCTAGATTAGAATTAGTTCCTGGAAGAGCAGTTGCATCTACTCAAGTAATTGTTGTTCAAGAAGCTTCTACTAGATTAGAAGTAATTCCTGCTCAATACGAAAACAGAAACATTGAAGTTGTTGTTCAACCTGCATCTTCTAGAATTGAAGTTGTGCCTGCACAATACGAAACTAGAAACGTTACTGTAGTATCTAAACCAGCATCTTCTAGATTAGAAGTAATACCTGCTGAATGGACAACTGAAACTGTATCTTATGTTAAAGGTACAAATGCAAGTTCTTTACAAATAGTTCCTGCAGAATTCAGAAATGATTCTCAAACTATTATTACTAAAAACGCATCAGCAAGATGGGTAATGGGTGACAAAGCACCTGATTGTGAATCTGCTGACCCTAACGCATGTAGAGTTTGGTGTTACAGAAATGTACCTGAACAATCAGTTAATGTACCAGTAAGAGAATTAGTTAAAAATGCAAGCATTATAACTGTACCTTGTAATGGTGGAAACGGAAATGGAGATTGTACTGAAACAGGAACTTATACTAAAAGAGTATTAGTTAAACCAGCAACTACAAGAACAATTACTATTCCTGAAGTAACTAAAGTAATGAAAACTACAGTTATGGTTAAACCAGCAACTACTAGAACTATTACTATTCCTGCAATTACTAATACAATTAAAACTACGGTATTAGTTAAACCAGCAACTACAAGATCTATTACTATTCCTGCTGTAACTAAAACTGTAAAAATTACTACTATTACTCCAGCAACAACTAGAGAAATAACAATTCCTGCAACTACTAGAACTTATAAGAAAACTGTAATGATTAAACCAGCAACTACAAGAGCAATTGCTATAGCTGGTGAAACTAGAACTTTAAAAAGAAGAGTTGTTGCTAAAGCAGCTGCAACTACTGAAACTACTGTTCCTGGTCAAACTCAAACGGTAACTAAAGAAGTATTAGTTTCTAAAGGTGGATTAACATCTTGGAAAGAAGTTGACTGTAAATTAACAGTAAATAGTCCTTTACCAATTAACTGGAATTTAGGTTCTTCTACATTAACTAGAAATGCAAAAAGTATTATTGATACTAGATTAATGCCAATTTTAGGAGAAGGCGTAAACATTGCTTTGGCATCTCATACAGATGCAAGAGGTTCTGACTCTAGTAACCAAGCGTTATCTGAAAGAAGAGCTCAAGCGGTTGTTAACTACTTAATTAACGTTAAAGGTATTAACCCAAGTAGATTAACTGCAAACGGTTATGGTGAAGCAAGATTAACAAACAGATGTTCTAACGGAGTTTCTTGTACAGAAGCTGAACACAGAGCAAACAGAAGAACTACTTTTAGAGTTGTTAGTTCAAACTAAAAATTAGTTTTATAATATTAAAAAGCGACCTTTAGGTCGCTTTTTTTTGTTATTATACTTTAGTCAGGGTTTCACTTTGAGTGAAACCCTGACTATTTAATATAGAAACAAAATCTAAACCAATTCAATATTTTCTTTAGAAACCTTTGTAATTAAATTACCGAAATTAATAAATACGTTTTTCTTTTCAATTTTTGTAATTAGTCCGTTTGAAGTTGTACCAATAATTCTAACCTTATCATCTACTTTAAAAATATAATTTGCTTTTAATTGTTTTTCTCTATTTGTAATTATTGCTTTTGTATGACGAACCTTTTTTACTTCTACTAAAATCTCTCTTTCAATTATTGCTAATTTTTCTTTTTGCTTTTGATCGTCAATTAGTTTTTGCTTTTTTAATATTCGCAAATCTCTTTTAGAAGGACTGTTTGGATTTTTAACTTTCAAAACTGCTTTTTTCTTCAGAATATCTTCCTGAAGACTAATTGTTTTTAACTTATTAGGTTTTTTATCTTCCTGTAATTTTTTAGTCAGTTTGTTAGAATACACAACTTTCTCTATGGTAATCCACTTATTAAAACTTGCTAGAAGTTGTTTCTTATCGTTATTTTGAAAGTATCTATTAGACAGTTCATGAATTTTTCTGCCGACAACTAACATTCTTTGATTGTTATCATATAACTCTTGAAAACTATCAATCTTCACTTGTAATTTATCTTTTTTATCAATTAAATCTTGAGATACATTTTTGACTTTATCCTGTTCTTTTTCTAAACTATCATTTTTTCTACGTAAAATATTTCTTTCACCTTGTAATTTAGAAATAGTTTTGTCTAAACGAATTTTCTCCTTTTCAACTTTCTTTTTTGCTCTATTTATTAAACTATATGGTATTCCGTTTTTTTGTGCTACTTCAAAAGTAAAAGAACTTCCGGCTTGACCAATTTGCAATTGAAATAAAGGTTCTAAAGTTCTAACATCAAATTGCATATTTGCGTTAACGACATCATCTAATTCATTAGCCAACACTTTTAAATTTGCGTAATGTGTGGTTATGATTCCGTAAGCGTTTTTTTGATAAAATTCCTCTAAAAATATTTCAGCCAAAGCGCCACCTAATTCAGGATCTGATCCTGTACCAAATTCGTCTATTAAAAACAAGGTATTGCTATTACATTTACGCAAAAAATCACGCATATTTTTAAGACGATAACTATAGGTGCTTAATTGGTTTTCTATGGATTGATTATCACCTATATCGGTTAATATTTTATCGAATACACAGGTTTCACTTTTTTCATGTACAGGTATTAAAATACCACTTTGAAACATTATTTGCAGTAAACCAATAGTTTTTAATGTGATACTTTTTCCGCCAGCATTAGGACCCGAAATAACAATAATTTGCTGTTTATTATGTAATTCTAAAGTTTGTGAGATTGTTTTTATTTTCTGCTTTTTATTAGTTTCCCATAAAATAGGGTGAAAAGCATCTCTCAAATAAACTTTTTTAACTGTATTCAATTTTGGTAAACAAGCATTAATGATATTTGCATATACTGCCTTTGCTTTTACAACATCTAATTCGACTAAAAAATCTTGGTATTTCTGTATTAAACTAATAAACGGACGCATAGCATCCGTTAATACTTTTAATATTTTTATTACCTCTTCTTTCTCTTCTTGCATTAAATTACGAAGTTCTCTTGTATGTTTTAAAGTAGATTCTGGTGCAATAAAAATAATACTACCCGTTTTAGAATTACCCAAAATACTTCCTTTTACTTTGCGTTTATGCATAGATTGCACAGCAAGAACTCGCTGATTATCTATTACAGATTCTCTAATATCGTCTAAATAACCTGCCTTAACATAGCGACTTAATTCTATATTAAAACTACCACTTAATTTACCGTTTACAATCTTAATTTCCTTTCTTAATTGTTTTAAAATTGGCGACGCATTACTTTTTATTTCACCATAATGTGTCATTACTTTTGTTATACTTTCAATGACAACTTTGGTAAATTCAATATTTTCAGATTTTAAATATAAGGTTGGGAAATATTCCTTAAACTTTTTCAAGAACAAAATCAAACCGTTAACCGAAGATGAAATCGCTACAATTTTCATAAAGGAAGTCGCTTCTAAATAACTATTTTCAATTCCTAATAGATGAATTTCTTTTATAACATCTTCAAAATCATGATTTGGTATTTTGTTTTCATTTTCAAATGAAGCAAGATATTCATTCACCAAATTTAATGCTGTTTTTAACTTTTCAATATTCGAAATTGGGCATATTTCTAAAATAGATTTTTTCCCTAAATCTGAATTACTAAATTCAGCAATTCGTTCTAAAATAATAGGGAATTCTAAATCTTCTAATGTTTTATTTGAAATATTGTTGTTCAATGTTTTATTTTTGCATTGTGACAAATGTACATTAATTAAGTAAATCAAAACCTCACAGGTTTTAAAAAGCTGTGAGGTTTAAGAAAATTATAATTTATATGGAAGTTAAAATAAATGAAGATTGGAAAAACATTTTACAAACTGAATTTAATAAAACTTATTTTAACGAATTAATAGAATTTGTAAAACGTGAATATAAAAATAATACTTGTTACCCAAAAAGCAATGAAATTTTTAATGCTTTTAACACTTGTTCTTTTAAAGATATAAAAGTTGTTATTATTGGCCAAGATCCATATCATGGTGAAAATCAAGCAAACGGACTTTGTTTTTCGGTAAATGATAATATCAAACATCCGCCATCTTTAATTAATATATTTAAAGAATTAAAAAACGATATAAACAAAGACATACCAGAAAGTGGTAATTTAATTTCTTGGGCAAATCAAGGTGTTTTGCTTTTAAATGCAACATTAACCGTTAGAAAAAGCGAAGCAGGTTCGCATCAAAAACAAGGTTGGGAAAAATTTACAGATACTATAATTTCTTTAATTTCTGATAAAAAAGAAAATGTGGTCTTTTTACTTTGGGGCGGATTTGCAAAGAAAAAAGGCAAGAATATTGATAAAACCAAACATTATATTCTAACCTCAGGGCATCCATCACCTTTAAGTGCTAATAGAGGTTATTGGTTTGATAATAAACATTTTTCTAAAACCAATTCTTTTTTACAAAGTAAGAAAATACCAATTATTAATTGGTGAAATTATACTGCGTTTTTTTGTCGACGAGCAATTTTTCTTAATTTTTTCAATTCTTTTTTATTTACAAAGCTTAGTTTTTTAGTATTTGTACAAAAATCTGTTGCTAAAAAAGGTTTTACTTTTTCGCCATTAATATAAAAATTAGAAGTCAATAAATATTCTGAAAAATAAGAATATATCAAATATTCTTCTCCTAACATAAAGTTAATATCATTAAATTTAGAGCTAATTTTTACGATACTATTATGTTTTCTGCCTTTGATAACTTCTATAACTTCAAAAGTAAAAATTATTCTAGTGTATTTTTGTATGGATTTAATTTTTGGTGCTTCCACCTCAGTAACCTTAATTTCTTTGTTTATTAATTTACCTGTAAAAATCAAATCCGAATTGTTGTAAGCTTTTGTAATTTTCAATTCTTCACAATTACATGCGAAAGCATTTGATATTGAAAATACAATAATAACGCTTAATATTATCCCCTTCATAATATTATAGTTTAAGTTGTTAATAAAATAGTTGCTGTTAAGTTTTAAACCTAACGTTTCAAATATACAAAAAAAAATGTATTTTTTGGTAACAAATGTTTCAAATGTTTACTGAGGTTTAAAAATATTTTTATAGAAACAGGAAATTTACTGAGTAATTTAGATGGTCTAATGGGCCTTTGCAAAATTACATTAACAATTAGAATAGTTCTAATTTGCCTTATTTCTAACAATTCTTATTACGTTTATTTTTTAATTGTTTTTTTTAAAAAATAAGTCCCTTAGAAAAAAACAATAACTATATAAATACCTGATTCTAAATTAGAAATATCTATTTGATTATATAAATTTACAATCTGTTTAATAAGTTTTTCTGAAATATTAAAAATTTCAATTTGCCAATTATAATTTAATTCAAGTATCCTATACTGGGTTTGAATAGAAATTAACAATTTGATTTTTAGAAATCGACTGTAGATAAAGCGAGTTTAAATTTTTTAGTAAATTAGCATTTTTATAAATTATCTTAAAATTTTATCATGTATAAAACTTGTCTAATTACTTTATTTTTCACTTTAATATTATCTAACTTATTTGCTCAAGACTATTGTAATGGAGATCATTTCTATGATTCTGGCGGAGAAAATAGTAATTATTTTAATAATGAAAACATTACAACAGTTATTTCTGACCCAAACGGAGGCATTGTAACAGTAACTTTTTTAAGTTTTAATTTAGAATCTAATTTTGATTTCTTACGTGTTTTTGATGGACCTGACGTAACTGCACCAAATTTAGGAACTTTTGATGGTATCACAATTCCTGGACCTTTTACTTCAACACATAATTCTGGCAGTCTAACATTTCTATTTATTTCGGACATTTCCATAACAAGAAGTGGTTGGGATGCAACAGTTGAATGCGAAAGTGTTACATGTCCTAGACCAAGTAATATATCGGCGACAAATGTCACTCCAACTTCTGCGGAATTAAATTGGAGCAATGGCGATACAGAAAA
>CAYQTF010000124.1:0-7888 GCA_964420345.1 uncultured Flavobacteriaceae bacterium | reverse complement strand
TCAGTATTCAGTATTCAGTATTCAGTATTCAGTATTCAGTATTCAGTATTCAGTAAAAAAAATGGATTTATTAGAACAAACAAAAGAAAATAGTAAAAGAAACGCTCCGTTTTATTATAAATTTTTAAGCATGCTTTCTGTAGTGCGTGGTTATAATATTTTCGCCATTGTTGTAGCGCAATATTTAGCGGCTATTTTTATTTTTTCACCTGAAAAGTCCGTTCGAATAGTTTTACAAAACATACATTTGTATTATATTGTTTTGGCTACAATTTGCACAATTGCCGCAGGTTATATTATTAATAACTTTTATGATAAGGAAAAAGATCGCATCAATAAACCTCAAAAAACAGCATTAGATAATTATGTTTCTCAAAAAACAAAATTACAAATCTATTTCTTACTCAATTTTATTGGTGTTGTTTTTGGTTTTTTAGTTTCTTTAAAAGCAGCACTTTTTTTTGCAATTTATATTTTTTGTATTTGGTTTTATTCACATAAATTAAAAAAACAACCGCTAACAGGTTTATTTTCTGCTGCAATATTAGCATTATTACCATTTTTTGCCGTCTTTGTTTTTTATAAGAATTTTTCAGAAATCATCATTGTACACGCTTCCTTTTTATTTTTTATTTTAATAATAAAAGAACTAATTAAAGATTTGGAAAACATTAAAGGCGATTTAGTACAAAATTACATGACCATACCAATAAAATACGACGAACGTTTTACAAAAATGCTCATTACACTTGTGGTAATATTAACAGTAATTCCGATATTTTTTATATTAAATTACGATGAAGTTGGCAAAATGAAATACTATTTTTATTTTGCAATAGTCGTTTTATTTATATTTGAAATTTTACTTTTTAAAGCGAAAAATAGAAGTAATTATGTGATCTTACATAACATAATTAAATTTTTAATTATTGTTGGTGTTTTAAGTTTAATGTTAATTGATACTTCGGTAATTATTGATAGAATTGTTTCGTAAAGACGTTTTGCAAAACGTCTTTACATTACTATTTTCTTTAACGAAACTAGCATACAAGTACCTTTACCAATAATAGAACTTTTAACATAAATCTTTCCGTTATGGTAATCTTCAATAATCCGTTTTGCTAAAGAAAGGCCTAAACCCCAACCTCTTTTTTTGGTAGTAAAACCAGTTTCAAATACTTTTTTAAATTGATTTTTAGCAATTCCTTTACCAGAATCGGTTATTAGAATTTTCACAAAATTACTATCTGTTTTTATAGTAAGATCTAATTTTCCTTTACCTTGCATTGCGTCAATAGCATTTTTTATAAGGTTTTCGATTACCCAAGAAAATAATTGTTTGTTGGCATCTACATAAATTTCGGATTCGGTAGTATTAAAACTAAAATCTATCTGATTAGAAAAACGAGATTTCAAATAATTAAAAGATTTTTCGGTTTCGCTAATTAAATTTATTTTCTCTAATTTAGGAATAGAACCAATTTTAGAAAAACGATCTGCAATGGTATTTAATCTATGTACATCTTTTTCGATTTCTACAACGGTTTCTTCGGCCACATTATCCATTCGTAAAATCTCAACCCAGCCTAAAAGTGATGATAATGGTGTACCGATTTGGTGTGCGGTTTCTTTTGCCATACCAGTCCATAATTTATTTTGCTCGGCAACTTTAGACGATTTCAATACTAAATAAATAACCGAAGCAAAAAGTACTAAAACCAGTAATAATCCTAAAGGATAATATTTTAATTTGGTCAATAAATCGGAATCTCGATAATACACAAATCGTTGTACTTTTTTGCCTTCAAGTCTATAACTTAAATCAAGTCGTTTATTTTGACCTTTCATAATCGCCAACTGTTTTTCAAGATATAAAGAGTCTTTTACCTTTAAAGAATCTAAATTATTTACGCCAATAATTTCACCTTTTCCGTTAGTAGAAATAATTGGTATGTTTTTATTACTATTTACAATTAATAGTTCTAACTCTGTACTACCAGCATTTATAGCCAAATTATCAAATGCTGCTTTGTGTTTTTTAATATAGTCTTGCTTTGTTTTATAATCTAAATCTTCAATACTTAAAATAATTTTACGGAATAATTTAAAATTATTATCATTGCCTATATTAGAAAATGACTTCTGTGCTTCGGTGATAATCTTCATTTTATTGCGTTCTTCAACTTTAAAATTTTGAAAGAAATCAAAGGTATTCCATAAAATTGCAGTTACAATTATAAAAGAAACGGAAATTAATATCCAACGGGTTATTCTAGCATTTTTTGAGAAATTCATAAATCAAATTTAAAGATTAAAAATTGAAAATTGAAAATTTTAACTATTATTTTATTTTTATAGTTTTTTTTGATTAAAAATTAAACGCATTTACAAATTACATATTGTTATATTTGTACGAGTTTAATAAAATTAAGAAATGCTAACAATAGATCCAAAAAAAATACCAACTGCCAAATTACATGGTTATTTATTAAGTGCCATTGCACCAAGACCAATCGCTTTAGCAAGTACTATTGATGAAAACGGAAATCCAAATTTATCGCCATTTAGTTTTTTTAATGTGTTTAGTGCAAATCCACCAATTTTGATTTTTTCACCTGCAAGAAGAGTGCGAGATAATACCACAAAACATACTTTAGAAAATGCTTACAAAGTAAAAGAAGTAGTAATAAATGTAGTAAATCATGCTATTGTACAGCAAATGTCTTTATCGAGTACCGAATATGCACAAGATGTTAATGAGTTTGAAAAAGCAGGTTTTACGATGTTAAAATCGGATAAAATTAAACCATTTAGAGTTGCCGAGTCGCCAGTGCAATTCGAATGTAAAGTAAATAAAATCATCTCTTTAGGCAATAAAGGTGGCGCAGGAAATTTAATTATTTGCGAAGTAGTTAAATTACATATTCATAAATCCGTTTTAAACGACCAAAACGCAATAGACCAAATAAAATTAGATTTAGTTGCTCGTGCTGGTGGCAGTTATTATTCTAGAACAAAAACTGGTTTTTTTGAAATTCCTAAACCTATTACCACTTTAGGAATTGGTATAGATTCTATACCTAAAGAAATTAGAAATAGTAGTATTTTAACAGGTAATAATTTAGGCTTATTAGGCAATATTGAAAACTTACCAACTTCAGAAATTGTTAATAAGTTTAAAAAAGAGAATCCTAAATTTGTTGGTATTGACTCAACTAAAAAACATATTTTTGCAAAAGAAATGTTAGAGATTAACGATGTTAATTCTGCATGGAAAATTTTATTAATTAACTAGGTCTCTGCGATTGACCACAAAAAAAAACTCGAACGCAGTCGAGAAATTACGATTATGGAAATATCAGGGAAAATTAAAATATTAGGTGAAGAGCAAACATTTGGAAGCAATGGTTTTAGAAAAAGAGATTGTGTAATAACAACCGAAGAACAATATCCGCAAATGATATTAGTTGATTTTACACAAGACAAATGTGATTTATTAAACAACTTTAGTATTGGCGATGACGTAAAAATAAACATTAATATTAAAGGTAGAGAATGGATTAATCCAGAAGGTATTGCAAAGTATTTTACTAACATAAATGGTTGGAGAATTGAAAAAATACAAGCAAATGCAGAATCTGCTCCAGCACCAGTTGAAAAAATGGAAAATTTAGAAACAGTTGAAAAGACTACTTCCGAAGATGCAGATGATTTACCATTTTAATAAATAAATCATAAAAAATAAAAGGGTTTTGCTTAATAGCAAAACCCTTTTTTTATATCTTTGAATATAAATCTTAACAAATCTACTCCTTTTTATAAAAATTAGGCATCTTGGAAAATATAATTTAGTTGATGTTAAATTATTTTATTTGAGTAACTTTTATTCTAATGAGTTTGACTTTGTTATTTATTTTGCTACCTTTACTAAATAAAACAGTCGATAAATTTAATTGAACTTATCTTTGTGTTGTACACAATATAACCGAATGACCGAAATGACATTAGATAAATTATTAGCAGATTTTTACGTTGAAAATGGAATTCCAGAAAATGGCGGAAATGACAAAGATACTTTTGAAATAAAAATACTCGGAATTAATTTAAAACTTCCAAATCCTAAATTTAGAAAAGACGTTATTCATATTCACGACATTCAACACTTATTGAATAAATGTGATACATCATGGAAAGGAGAAGGATTCATTGCTGGTTGGGAAATATCAACAGGATTTTGGAAATATTTCCCAATTTGTATTTTCAGTCTTTGGGCAATGGGATATATTCTTTGGTTGCACCCAAAAGCAGTATTTAGCGGATTTAAAAAAGGACTAAATGACATCGGAATTATTGAATTGAAAATCACTAAGTCTGAATTTATGAAAATGGAATATGACCAATTGGTTAGAATTACAAAAAAAGAACAATTTACTGAAATGAGAATTTTACAATGGTTTCAATTTTTGTTTTGGTCTTTTATAAGTCAAGTGATTTTTCTATTTCCTTTTCTAACAATAATAATAGGAATTATATGGTTGACAAAATAAAATACTGTTTACAATCTGTATAGTTAATGGCTACTAAATGTTAAACTCAAAGTTAAGTTCAATAAATTAAGTTTTGTGCTTAAACAAAGTTTTGGCATTTTAAACCAAACAACAGTTCCTTCATTAGATTTATACCAAATCTATTCCTTTTTATAAAAAATTAGGCATCTTGGAAAATATAATTTAGTTGATGTGAAATTATTTTTTAGAGTAACTTTTATTCTAATGAGTTTGACTTTGTTATTTATTTTGCTACCTTTACTAAATAAAACAGTCGATAAATTTAATTAAAACTGAATTTATCTTTGTGTTGTACACCAAAAAACGAAATGAAAAATATCCATAAAATCTTATTAATATTTTCAATATTTTTTTCATGTAATTCGTATTCTCAAATAGAGAATTACTATATGGATATACATAAAAAAATATCAAATGGAGATTATTTAGGATATCTAAAAATAATCGAAGATAATATAGTGAAAAGAAATAATTACCAAAGTCTCGCTACTGCATATACTTATATTGGTAATTATAAAAAATCACAAGAAATATTTTTTACCGATAGTCATTTTATGGAAGAAGTTTTATCTGAAAATGAAGATTTTAATAAAAAGAAATTAGATTATAAAAAAATCACTACTAAAAAACTACTAATAGAATGTAAAAAAAATGATTTTGTTCTATTTAACGAAGCACATCATAAACCACAACATAGAATTTTTGTTAAAAATCAATTATCAGAATTATCAAAATTAGGATTTAGATATCTTTTTGTTGAAGCACTATACGATAAAAGAATAAATCAAAGACAATATCCAGTTATTAAATCTTTATCATATAAAGAGCCTTTATTTGGTTTGTTATTACGAGAAGCATTAGATAACGGATTTAAAATTTATGGTTATGAGAAAAGAAACTCAAAAGACCGACAAGATAGAGAATACGGAATGCTTAATAATATTAAAGCCATATTAGATACTTTACCAAAAGCAAAATCAATTGTTTTTGCAGGATATTCACATATTTCTACTACACAAGTAAACGATGATTTTATTTCTTTAGGAATGCTTTTAAAGAAAGATTATAAAGTAATTTCAATTGACCAAACTATTCATACAGAGGAACATAATCCAAAATTAGAAAAATATTTTTATAAAACATTCTCTGAAAAAATAACAAAAAGTGAAGTTTTAAAAGTTCATTCAGATTTTTGGTATGATTATACTATCATTCATCCAAGAACCACTTACAATAAAACAAATACTGCAAATTGGTATTTTGAAAAAAGTAAAATGTGTTTTGATTTGAAAAAGGTTAAATCATTAGGTGATAAAAATGAATACTTACTTCAACTATACCTTGAAAAAGAATATAATATTACTAAGAACAAATCTTTGCCTATTTATCAAACAACCATTAAAAAAAATTATAACAAAGTAGAACTTCCAAAGTTTGAATATAATAACATTATTACTATAATCAGAAATCAAAATGGAAAAATTATTTACAATGAAAAATTAAAATAAAATTCGGTGCATAACCGAAAGTTTAGTAATTTTAACACGCAACTAACCATACAAAAACGTATATATTAATAAAATTCCCCAATACAGATTAACTCAATTTCATTTATATTTTACCTTTTCTCTAATTCAATAATTGCTAAATTTTTAATATCGCCATTGTCTAATTCAAATTTAAGCATGGTTCTTACTTTGTGAATACCATATTTACCAACTGCACCAGGATTTAAATGTAGATGATTATACTTTTTATCGTACATTACTTTTAAAATATGCGAATGACCACAAATAAATAATTTAGGTTGATAATATAAAAACTGTTCTCTAATTCTGGGTATATATCTTTTAGGATAACCAGCAATATGTGTAATCCAAACCGAAACACCTTCTACAGTAAATTTATTATCTAACGGAAATTGATTTCGTGCATTTTTATCGTCAATATTACCATAAACAGCACGTAATGTTTTGTGCTTTTCTATAGTATCTGTAACTTTTAAATCGCCAATGTCACCCGCATGCCAAACTTCATCGGCTTCTACAATGTGTTTTAGTATTTGTTTGTCGAAATGACTATGCGTATCGGATAATAATAAAATTTTTTTCATTTGTGCAAATATAATTTATTTTATAAAAATTGAACAATTCAATAATGTAAAGTATCAATTTTATTCAAAAATGTAATGACTATAAATATAAACGACTAAAAAACAAGTTATAACTCTTAATTTATATTCATGTATTTATTTCTTAGAAAAATTATCTTGACACTTTTAGTATTCGCGTTTTTTAATATTTATAGTCAAAGTGTTGCAGTGTATGACATTACATTTACAAGTGTTTGGAATACAAATGATCATGGAACGTTGCCCAGCGGAGCACATTGGTCAAGTTTAGTTGGCGCTAATCATGCTAACGAAAATGAATTTTGGCAACTTAATACACAAGCGAGTAATGCTATAAAAAATGTAGCGGAACTAGGTAACAACGCTGCACTTCAACAAGAAATCGAAACAAGTATTAATGCAAATAATACGGAGCAATTGTTTTTAATGTCTTCGGTTAATACAGCAACTGGCGCTGTAACAATTAGCGATGTTGAAATTAATGAAAACTACCCTTTACTAACCTTAGTTTCAATGATTGCACCAAGTCCAGATTGGTTTATTGGGATAAATAGTTTTAATTTAAGAGAAAATAATGATTGGTTAAATAATGCTACAATAGACCTATTTGCCTATGATGCTGGTACAGATAGCGGCACTAATTATTCGTCTAGCAATATGGAAACAATACCTCAAGAAAACATTACAAGTCTTTTAAATATTGCACCTTTTGGGCAGGAAAGAATTGCTTTTTTTACCATTACTTTAAAATCTGTTTTAGCAAATGATTCGTTTTCATTAAACAATGAAATAAAAATCTATCCTAACCCTAGTAAGAATAATGTAACATTTTCGTATTTACAAGAAAATTTAACAACTAAAATTGAGATATTTAGTTTAACTGGTAAACTTTTAAAAGAACTACCTATTCAAAATCAAGAAAAAATAACTACGGACTTATCTAATTTTGAATCTGGAATATATTTGATAAAAACAACTTCAATTTCTGGTGAAAATAATAAGATTACTAAATTAATATTGAGTAAATAATTTAGGTTCTACATTGTTTATAGTGGGCATTATTTTTAATATCAAACATTAAATTTGTTTATTATTACTGGTTTTTGATATAATGTAAGGCTTTGTTTGTGTTTTGATATTTAAATGTTTGGATTTATTTGGGATTTGGAACTTGATTTTTGGAATTTTT
>CAYQTF010000123.1:0-7899 GCA_964420345.1 uncultured Flavobacteriaceae bacterium | reverse complement strand
TACATTTATTTTTTCCTCCGTTTTATCGTAATATGTTGGTTGGTATTTCATATATCATAACAACTATTTTTTATTCGTGAGATTCTAAAAAATTACTTTCAATTTTTTAGAAAATCGAACAAATCCCGCTTTTCAGCGGGATATTGGTTAAATACCTCGACCCTTTTATCGGATTAGATATAAAAGTTGGGGATTAATTATATTTTTGTAATTAAAAATATGAAAATTAACAGAATTACGGTTTATATATAATTTTAAAGATTTAATAAAAATAATTAGTGATTTAATATTAAGCATAAATTACCTGTATTGTAAGTACTTTATCAACGACCTAATAAGCGTAGTAGCGGACTTTAAATGCTCTAATTTTCGGTTTATTACTAAACTTATTCAAAGAAATTAACTTTGAGTTTACCACAAAAACCGCTATTACGTTTATATTTTGTTGAACTAAATCCGCAAAGCGGATAGATTTACGCAATCACACTCTTTCATATCCTTTTTAAAAATTAGATTCTTTCATTGAATTTATTTATATTAGCAGTAACAAAAACCCCAAATTAACATAAAATCTAATTACGGGATTTTTAAATATCTTCACAAGACGGTCGCAATTCCCATAGGAAGAAAAAAAAACATCGGATGTAGTTCAACATCGGACTAATCGCTCGGTCTTTCAGACCGCTCATAGTCCTATTTATTTACAGGCAGGTTGTTATTATAAGTCTAACTTCATTAATTTTTCATTGTTAAATATTTCATCAACTATTTTCCGTATTTTTTTCTCTAATACACCATTTTCTATATCAATCCAACCTTGTATTCCATTTTCGAAATTTTCATATAATTCTCTTTCACATTGAAGCCAATTAGATACTTTCCATTTTCCACCACCTAAAATATTTTCTAAATCTATATTTCTAGTTTTGTCTTTATTCCATTTTTTTCTTCTAATTCCGTATATTAAATTTCTGTTATCAAAATAAAATGTTAAATCGTGGTTTTTCCAGTTATTTGGTGTAAACCAACACCAATCATACGTGTCTTTTTCTACATAATCAACATTATAATCATTTGCTATTCTACGACAATTTTGATAAAATTTATCTTTAAGTTTTTGCTTAATCTCAGATATTGTTTGACCTATTTTTAATGTAGTTTCAAGGTTATTAATATCTTTTGTGGCATAATCAATTATTAGTTTATTTTCATTCATAATTTTTTCACCTTTATATATTTTTGACAAAGTTTTTTTAAAATCTAAAATAAATGATTTAACTCTATCTGATTGAGTAATTAAACTTATTTGTTTTAAATATGGAATTATATGTTCATCATAATTTATTAACTTTAATTTTTTGTTTCTAATAAGATTTTCTCTTTTTTCTTTCGAAATACTTATTTCAGAAAGTTCTTTGTTTTTTGGCGACAGATAAAATAACAAATAATTGCCATTAAAAAATGTATTTAAGTATTCGCTATAATGTTCAATCTGTTTATGTTGGTCAATCGTAGTTTCGTATATTTTATTTTCAATACCAATTACAAAAGTATTTTCAAAGTTTAATAAAATATCTATCCTTCTATTTTTGTCTGTTATGTGCTCGGTTTCTACAGTAATGTTATTACTATTTATTAAATTCGGTAATTCTAGTTTGAAGTTTTTCAAAAATATTTTTAAAAAAACATTTCCTTGTGAATGATTTTCATTTGGGTTTAATAAAAAAGCAAGAATTTCGGAAACCTTATTTTCATTAATACTCCAAAAATTAAAAGAGTTAAATTCTGGAGCCAATTTTTCCCCATAAAATTTTTTAATTTCTCTATTTAAATCAAGTTTCGTTTGAATTATATTATAAAAAATTGTAAGTTCACTTTTCTCCATAGATATTGAATTCTCAGATTTTCTTTACTTGCCTGTAACGATTATATATAAAATCGTTTTAATGTTTTATATATAATGTTGTAAAGTACGAGAAAATATTTGATAAAATCAAGTGAAATTAATAATTTTTTATTGTTAGTCCTCAACTTTTATATGTGATCCCTTTTATCACGACAAAGGCGTGATGGGTTTTCCGTACCGAAGTGTCGGTATCGGAACTATTATTGGGTTCAGGGCTTGCCCTGAGGTTTAATACCTTTTATTTAGAAAATTATTTTAAGAATTAAAAAATTATTTTCCTTCAAAAATTTTAGAAGAATCTTCCACCAATCTATTAATTTCTTGCAATTCTTGTGATGTTAAATCACGCCATTTACCAACAGGAATATCTAAAGAAACATTCATAATTCTAACTCGTTTTAGTTTTACTACACGATAATCTAGATATTCGCACATTCTTCTAATCTGACGATTTAAACCTTGTGTTAAAATAATTTTAAATTGCTTTTTATTTAACTGTACTACTTTACATTTACGAGTAACCGTATCTAAAATCGGAACACCTTTTTGCATTTCTTTAATAAAATCATTTGTAATTGGTCGGTTTACATTTACAATGTATTCCTTTTCGTGATTATTTCTTGCTCTTAGAATTTTATTTACAATATCGCCATCATTGGTTAAAAAAATCAAACCTTCGCTTGGCTTGTCTAAACGACCGATTGGAAAAATACGTGTCGGATAATTTATATAATCAATAATATTATCTTTTTCTACTTTGGTGTCTGTTGTACAAACAATTCCGATAGGTTTATTAAAGGCAAGATAAACGGGTTTTTCTGTCGGTTTTATAATTAATTTTCCGTCAACTCTAACCTGATCTTCTGTAGAAATTTTTGTTCCCATTTCTGGAACTTTTCCATTTATAGTTACACGACCAGCATCAATTAATTTATCGGCTGCTCGTCTGGAACAATAACCTGCTTCGCTTAAATATTTATTTATTCTTGTTAATTGCATAATTTGTAAAATCGACTGTAATGTATAAAAAATCTATTTCATCTTCTTAATATTTTTTCTGTTTTTAAATAACTGAAGTAAACTCATTTCTTTTCTAGCATTTTTCGTTAATTTTTTTTCTGCAAGTTCTATAATTTCTGGCTCACAAGTTTCAAAGTTACCAGAATCATATATTGGTTTAGGATCGTATTCTAACATTAATTGAATGGCGCGTGTCTGATCTTCGCCAAATAATTCATCGCATAAAAATAACGCCATATCAATACCTGCCGAAACTCCTGCTGCGGTTATGTATTTGTCTTGTTTTACAATTCTTTCCCTTAACGGAATTGCTTGATAGTCTTTCAATAAACTAATTGCTTTCCAATGACTTGTTGCTTTTAGACCATTTAACAATCCAGCGGAAGCTAAAATAATAGAACCACTACAAACCGAAGTGGTAAACTGCGTTGTTTTATCAATTTTACGTAACCAATTTAAGGTTTTTTCGTCTTTCATTACTTGTAAAAAAGCAACAGTTGCACCTGGTACAACCAAAATATCTGCTTCTTTTACATCGTTAAAATTATGTTTCGCTTTTAAAAACGCAAAACCAGTATCTGCTTTTATTTCACCTCTTTTTTTAGCAACAAATTTTATGTCTGCACCTGGCATTTGACTCAATACTTCATACGGACCAATAGCGTCCAAAAAAGTCATGCCGTTATATATTAAAATTGCTATTTTCATAATTTAAATTATTTGATAATGAATTTTATTGTTTCTTTTACTACATCTTCATTCCAAAGCATTCTGTAATGACCTGTTTTTTCAAACGGAATTAAGATGGAGTTTTTTACGCTTTTATGAATTTCTTCAGAATCTTTAAAAGGTATTATCTTATCGAATTTATCGTGAATCAAAAGCAATTCATTAATATTTGATTGCTTGATTTTTTTAGCAACAACCATATCTTCTGTTTTTTCGTTTACATAACTTTCTACTTTTGATTTGAATAAACTAAACACTTTATCATTAAAACCAAACATTTTTTTAAAGTGATTAAAAATATTTAAAAATTTATTATTACTTGTCAAAAATACCACTTTATCTACTTTAAATTTTAATTCGGGCAACACATAAGAAGTTACTGCCGAACCAAATGAATGACTAATTATGTGAATTGGTTGTTTTGGGTTTGTAAATTCAATTAACTTTAGGAATGCATTTTTACTTTCTACTAAATTGGTTTTAGACTTTTTATGTGTTCCGTGACCTGGTAAATTAAAACCAATTACTTTATAATTTTGTTTTACTAGTTCTTTAGCAAATAAGGTTAAACAACCTATATTACTGTTCCAACCATGCACTAAAAAAACAAGCTTATCTTCATTATTTCCTAATTGGTAGCATTTTAAATCTTCCTTTTCTAACGGAATTGTAAATTCTGTAGTTATATTATAAAACTCTTCTTCTCTTTTTTTAATCTTTTTTAATGTTACTGTCTGAAAGAGGTTAAAAACTCTATCACTCGCTAATTTAGGTGATAAAAATGCTAAAAAATTCAAATAGTTTTTTATTATTTTAATTATAATTTTCATAAATTATACTAATTGGTATTATTTGTTTTTAGTGCTTTTTGAATTAACTCTTGGTGATGTTCTGCATGATAACTTGTAAAATATAACATTTCTCTAATAGTTAAATAACCTAATAACGGATGTGGAATAATATAAATATCTAATTTTTTACCAGCGTATTTTTCGACTCTTTTAAGTAACTTTTTCACTTCTAATTCTAGTTTATTAAGTGCTTGTTGTTTGTTATTAAACAATATAATATTAGGTTGAAAACGACTTGGTGTAGGTTTGGCGGTTTTTAATCTTTCTAGATAGCGATCAATTAATTCTTCTTTAGTTTTTGATGGTCTATTTGCCTTACCAAATTTATATAGCAATAACCATTTAGGATAACTAAATGCTTTAGATAAAATAGCAACGCTTTTAGTAATATGGTCTAAATGCTGTCCAGAATTCCATTTTTTTTCAAAGGAATAATCATATTCTTGTTGTGTTAACTTATCTATATATTTAATAAAATCAACATGTTTCTCTTGTAACTTTTGTGTGATTGAATTTAAACTCATTTTTGTAATTGGTTTTTAATTAATTCATCTAAATGATTCATCATATCTAACAAATATTTAGCATCATTTAACATAGTCGATGTAAAAACAGAGCCTTCAATTAAAGAAAAAATTCGAGACCCATAAAGATGTGCGTCGATCTTATCATTAATTTCATTTTGCTCTTGACCGTCTAAAATTATTTCTGCAATATTATCTTGCATTTTGGTTATGAGCATTTTAACGCGTTTAAATAATTTAGGATTTGTAAAGTTTGCATCTACACCAACATTTAAAATAGGACAACCACCAAAGTTTATTTTATGAATATAATAATCGCGATAAAAATTAGTGATTGCATATAATTTCGCAATAGGCGAATCTATAGTTGTTATAATATTTTTGATTTTATTTACAATAAAATAAACATTATAATCAAAAGATGCTAAAGCCAATTCTTCTTTATTTTTAAAGTTGCCATAAATTGCACCTTTGGTTAAATTTGTAGCATCTGTAATGTCGGCCATGCTAGTTGCAGAATAACCGTTTTTGTTAAAAATTGGTGCAACTTTTTCCAAAATAAATTGTTTTGTTTTTTCAGATTTTGTAATCATAATTACTAAAGTGCCTAAAGTATTTAAAGTTATAAGTGCCTAGAGTCTAAATTTAGTTAGTGAATATAATATCTAAATAATTAACACCATTAAATGTAAAACTGCACCAACAAAAAAAAATAGCGTAAGACTAATAACAAACTTTCCTTTTTGTTTTAAAAAAATAAATTGCTGAAAGAATCGAACAACCCAAAATCCTGCATAACCAAATAAGAAAATAGCGCCGATTTTAGATTGTAACAATTCTTTTGTGTAAAATAAATAAATTATTGCCATAAATAAGAACCAATAAATTAATTGTACATTCATTATCTGAGTGACAATTGCATTTGCTTTAGTTCCTTTTTTTAATGTTATTTTCCAATTGAAGATTTTCCAAAATAACAAATGAAAAACAACTAATATTAAATTAAAAATACCACATAAATATAAAACAATAATTTTATCCATAAATTGAATATTCTATTGCAAATATATAAAAATATACCGAATGGTATATATATTTTTGATTTTATTTAAAAAATAAAATTTATTCTAAATATGTGATGTCTATATGAAATTAAAACGAAGTAATACCTTAGAAATTTTTCGAAACATTAACCCAATTTATGTAAAAAAATACTATCGGAATCACACAAGACAATAAAATCACTCAAATCTATTATTCTTGATTGATTTCATATCTTTTGTGCAACTATTACATTTATTACCTTTTGATGACTTTTGTAAATCTCAAGAAGTTCTGTTATTTTATTGAAAATCTCTTTTTATAAATATAGAACAAGCAATAATCCAGAAGATAAATATTACTTCAACAATTCTTTGGTATAAACCTGCATAATTTGTTAATGGGTCAGACAATAATCCGACAAATATGATGCAAGTAATTCCGCAAATAATTCCGATTTTTGATAGTCCTCTATAATTTTTTGATTTTCTTAATCCTATAGCTACCATTATAATACTGATTGGAACAAATATATATGTCAATAATCCTGTTAAATTATGAATTAGTTGTGAAATGCTTGGGTCAACTAACTCTTTATTACAACCACTATCACAAGGAAATATTCCAACAACCACAGTTGCAATTCCATAAAAAATTCCAATTCCTAAAAATCCAAATTTCGTGAGATTAGATTTAGGAAATTTTTTAAAACCTTCGAAAGCAAATATTGTCAAAAGAGTCCCACTTGGTATATAGCCAAAAAACCTTAATGATTTTCCGTATGGCATATCAATAGCCATTGTTTCACTTATGTATTGTGAAATTGGGTCATAATCATCAAATTGAAAACCACCCAAAAAAGAAGCCACTCCAAATAACGTCACTCCTAATATTCCTATAAAAAAAAGTATTCTGTTACTCATTATTCTTTGCTTGTGTTTTTTGTCTTATTCAACTTATATATAACCACTACAAAAGTTATCGTTTCAACGTAACATATATAATACGAAACTAATAAAAATTATTGACAAAGTAAAATCCTTAAATCAAATTCAAATACAAAATACGCAAACCTACAAAACCAATTAAAATAGCAGTGATCATTTTTATCATTTTAGAATTTACTTTTAAACTCATTCTCGAACCAATTTGTCCGCCAAAAAAAACAGCAAAAATTAAAACAATAACCAAAGAAAAACTAATTTGAAATTCGGGGTTTTGAAATTGTCCAATTAATCCTGCAACGGAATTTACCAAAATAAAAAAACTAGAAGTTGCAGCAATTTTTTTTGGCGAATCCCATTTTGTAAGATGCAATAAAGGTGCGAGAAAAACGCCTCCACCAATACCAACCATACCAGATAAAAAACCAATACTACTACCAAAAAACGCATTTTTAAAAAAACTGAAATTTGTTTCTGTTACCTCATCATTTTTTTTAATGTATTTGGAAGTAAAAGTCATTATTGCAGCAATTAATAGAGAAATACCTAAAATAATATAAAAATACCGTTTTTCAATACGTAATAAACCACCAAAAAAAGCAAATGGAACACTAAACAAAACGATTGGTAAAACTTTTTTCCAATTATATAATTTGTTTTTGTGGTAGAGTAAAGTACCGTTAGAAACCACTGCAATATTACATATAAGTGAAATTGCTCTAAATTGTATAAACGGAATACTTGTTAAGGATAATAATGCGCTATAACTAGTTCCGCCACCAAAACCAACCGAAGAATAAATAATAGCTATAAAAAAAAATGCGATAACTAATAAATAATGTTCTTGTAAAATTTCTAAAAGCAAATGATAAAATTCCATTTAA
>CAYQTF010000122.1:0-7913 GCA_964420345.1 uncultured Flavobacteriaceae bacterium | reverse complement strand
AAAGAAGAACAAGTCATATTAGTAAACAATAAAGATGAGCAAATTGGTTTAATGCCAAAGATGGAAGCGCATAGAAAAGCATTATTACATCGTGCTTTTTCTGTATTTGTATTTAATGATAAAAATGAATTATTATTACAACAACGTGCAAGTCATAAATACCATTCGCCAAATGAATGGACAAATACCTGTTGTAGTCATCAAAGAGAAAATGAAACAAATTTAGATGCTGGTAAAAGAAGATTGTTTGAAGAAATGGGGTTTACTTGTGAACTCAAAGAACAATTTCATTTTATTTACAAAGCACCATTTAGCAACGGTTTAACCGAACACGAATTAGATCATGTTATGGTTGGTTATCATAACGAAAACCCAGAAATTAACACAGATGAAGTGAAAGATTTTTGTTGGATGACATTAGAAAATATTAAAATCGATATTGAAAATAACGCAAACAAATATACTGTTTGGTTTAAAATTATTTTTAAAGAATATCTTGAAAGATTGAATGAATAAACAAATAAACGATTAAACACATAAACAATTAAACAAATAAACGAATAAACAAATAAACGAATAAACAAATAAACGATTAAACAAAACAAACAAATGCCCAAAGTAACTGTACATAGAAAAGCGCATTTTAACGCGGCACATAGATTATATAATAACGAATGGACAGATGCGAGAAATTCAGAAGTTTTTGGTAAATGTGCTAATCCGAATTATCATGGGCATAATTACGATTTAGTAGTTTCGGTTACTGGCGATATAGATAAAAAAACTGGTTTTGTAATGGATATGAAAATTCTAAAAAAACTAATTCGAACCGAAATTGAAGATTGTTTTGATCATAAAAATTTAAATGAAGAAGTTGAAGAATTTAAAACATTAAATCCAACAGCAGAAAATATTTCTGTCGTTATTTGGAATAAATTACGTACAAAAATTGATATAAAATTAGATTTAAAAATTACTTTATATGAAACTGCAAGAAATTTTGTAACGTATTCAGGATTATGATAAAAAAAATAGTAATAGTAATTGTTGTTATTGCAATATCGTTATTTTCCATTAATAAAGGGTTCTATGTTGTTTATAGTGGGTAGTATTATATTTTTAATATTGGTGAAATGGAAAAATTCCAAAAATCAAGTTCCAAATCCCAAATAAATCCCAACATTTAAATATCAAAACACAAACAAAACCTTACATTATATCAAAAACTGTAATAATAAACAAATTTAATGTTTGATTTTTTAAAAATTGATTTTTGTTTTTTATTTAGAATTTGGAACTTGATTTTTGGAATTTAAAATAATAACCACTATAAACAACATAGAACCTAATAAAGTTATGGCACAAAAAAGTAAAATTAAAGTTGGCGATTACGTTCCTAAATTCACTTTAAAAGATCAAAACGGAAATGATTTTTCAATAGCAGATTTAATTGGTCAAAAAGCATTGGTTATTTATTTTTACCCAAAAGATGACACGCCAGGTTGTATTAAAGAAGCATGCTCCTTTCGTGATGAATTTGAAGATTTTACTACCTTAAATGCCGAAGTAATTGGTATTAGTAGTGATAATGTTGCTTCGCATAAAAAGTTTGCAGAAAAATACCGTTTACCATTTACATTATTAGCAGATACTAAAAAAGAAGTGCAAAAAATGTTTGGTGTACCAAGAAGTATTTTAGGTTTAATACCTGGTAGAGTTACTTATATAATTAACAAAAACGGCAAAGTAGTCTATATTTTTAATAGTTTAGGTAAAGCAGAACAACATATTATTGAAGCGAAAAAAATATTAAAATCGTTGTAATAAAAATTTTATCACAGTGCTAATATCTGTCTGATAATCAAACCATTTAGTAGTTTCATCACGTTTAAACCAAGTTATTTGTCGTTTTGCGAAACGTCTCGTGTTTTTTTTTATTTCTTGAATTGCAAATTCTAAAGAAATTTCCTCATTAAAATACGCAAATAACTCTCTATAACCAACCGTTTGTAAAGCGTTTAAATCTTTGTTTTTACATAATTCTTTTGCTTCTTTTACCAAACCATTATTAATCATTATATCTACTCGCCTATTTATTCGGTCGTAAATAATTTCTCGTTCTGCTGTCAGTCCGATTTTAATGCTAATAAAATCACGATTATCGTGTTTGTTTTTATTTAGAAATGATGAATAAGGTTTACCAGAACCAATACAAATTTCTAATGCACGTATTAATCGTTGTGGATTAGAAATTTCAATGTTTTTATAGGATTCTTTATCTAATTTTTTTAATTTATTTTGAAGGTTTTCTATTCCTTTTTCAGACAATTCAATTTTTAAATTTTCTCTGATTTCTGGACTTACTTTAGGGAAATAATCTAAGCCTTTTAAAACAGCATCTACGTATAAACCACTTCCGCCAAGTAAAATTACAACATTATTTTTTTGATGTAGTTCCTTTATTTTAAACAAGGCATCTCTTTCAAAATCACCAACCGAATAATGATCATGAATAGATAAATTCTGAATAAAATGATGTGTTGCTTGACTTAATTCTTCCTTTGAAGGAACTGCAGTACCAATTCTCATTTCCTTAAAAAACTGACGAGAATCTGCTGAAATAATGTCACAATTAAAATGGTTTGCTAATTTTATACCTAAAGCAGTTTTACCAATTGCAGTTGTACCAACAATAGTAATTACAATTTTTTTATCTGAAATCATTAATGTAATTTTTCGCCACAACTATAACAAAAATCTGCATTATCATTATGATTTTCATTCATACAATTAGAACAAGATTGTGTGTTTATTTGTATTTTTTTAGTATTTGATTTTGTCATTTCGGAAGAAACTATTCCTGTTGGTATTGCAATAATACCATAACCTAAAATCATAATTAAACTAGCAATAAATTGGCCAAAAGGTGTATGTGGTGCAATATCACCATACCCAACTGTTGTCATAGTAACAATTGCCCAATAAACAGAACGTGGAATGCTTGTAAAACCGTTTTCTTCACCTTCAATAAGGTACATAACCGTACCCAAAATAATGCATAAAATAACTATAAAACTTAAAAATACAAATATTTTGGCCTTACTTGCTTTTAAAGCAATCATTAAATTATTTGAAGCACCAATAAAATGAGTTAATTTTAAAATTCTAAAAACACGTAATAATCTTAAAGCTCTTAATGCAACAAGCGCATGTGTACCTGTAAAAACATATGCTAAATATTTAGGAATCGTAGATAATAAATCAATAATACCGTAAAAACTAAAAATATATTCTCTTGGTTTTTTTACTGAAATTATACGAGCAAAATACTCAATAGTGAATAAAATAGTAATAACCCATTCTATTATATTGAAAACAGCATGGTATTTAGCATCAATACTTTTAACACTTTCCAGCATTACTGTAATAATACTTACTATAATTAATATCAATAAAATAACATCAAAAAGTTTGCCTTCTTTAGTGTCTGCTTCGTAGATTATTTCGTGTAATCTAAATTTCCAAGTTTTATTTTTTTTGTTGTTTTTCAAAATTTAATTTACTATTTTATTAAAATTTGTGATAAAATTATTAAAATATCTGCAATTTAATAATTTTTCAAAATCTAACTTATCAAATATAAAAAAATTATCAGATGGTTTATACTTTTTACATCTTGATTGTAAATATTCTTTAGGTTCTTTAATTAGCATTGAGTCTTTATCAAAATCAATTTTTACATCATATAGATTATTAAAAGTATTAATATCTGCTAAAATTAAGGCTTCAATTTCATAAATATGCAATAAAAATATTCCTTTTCTATCTACTATAGAATTATAATTTGTGAAATATTCTTTTCTAAGGTTTAATTGTGTTTTGTTGTTTTCTAAACCGTCTAAATCTCTAATAAAAATAACTACATCAGGTTTATGCCATTGATATTCTTTTCTTAACAAATGTTTATGTCGTTGCTCTTCTAACATATCGCCAGTAATACTATGCAATAAAGTAACAAAATTACAATTAGGATATTGCTTTTCAAATAAATTTGCAATCGACTTCGTGTCGTTTGGTGCCTCGCCTATTAAACCTATTTTCATACACGTTCTTCTAAATCAGAATACATCCAATAATCGCTTAAAAACAGTACTTCATCATTCATATATGATTTCGCTTTTTCTTTTTGCTCTTTTGTTAGGTGTTTTAAAACAGTACCTTTTTTACCTTCGGAAGTTGCAATAATAATTTTATTTAAATCATCTCTACCTAAAATATTTAAAACTTGAGGTGAATGTGTTGAGATAATAATTTGTTTGTCTTCTGCTTGTTCTTTTAGAAACTGCATTAAACCGTGTAATTGATGTGGATGAATGCCTAATTCTGGTTCTTCTAAAAGGATGATTCTTAATTGATTTTCATTAATATCTGTATGAATAGCAACTTCTGAAATAATGTAAAATAATCTCTTTGTGCCGTCTGATAAATCCGAAAACGGTAACCAACTATTTTCAATTTTGAATTCTAAAAACAAGTTTGTTATTGAAAAATAATCTTTTTCTTTATTATGAAAAATATTATGATTATCACTTATTCTAATATCATTAATATTTGAATATTTTTGTAAATCTATTTTTATAAGACTTATTTTTTTCGAAATAAGATCAATAACATTAATGATATTTTCCTTGTTGATGCTCTTATCATTATACCTTAGTTTAAAAAAATCATCATGTATTGTACTTATAAAATTTGGAAGGTTATTATTAAAAAATAAATCATCTAGTCCAGTTAAAGTTTTTTTTCCAATTTCAAAATTTAAAGGTTTATCAATAAAAGAGTAATCAAATGGCACGCCATGTCTTATTAAAAAAGTATTGTAGCCAAATTCAAATAAATGTGGTTTTAATATTTTACCATTTTTTAAAATTTTGTATCCAATTATAAAATTTACAGGAATGCTATTATCACTATATTTATTATTACTTTCTATTAAATATTCATCACTACCTTTAATTAATAATTTTGAAGTAAAATTAAAAAATATTTTATTTTTTTTATTCACTATTAAATCCAAAAAACTCAAAAAATTAGTCTTACCAGCAGCATTTTTTCCAATAATAATATTTAAACCGTTTTCAAAACCTACATCAACATTTTTGATAGATTTATAACCCGATAACTGTACATTTTTTAAAAAGAAAGGTTTATTCTTCATTTTTTCTAAATTCTATTGCAAATATAATTATTCTATTTACTAAAATCGTATTATTTTTTTAACTTTATTTTTCTGTAAATAATTCTTGATTAATGAATTGTTATGATAATCTACATTTTCTACAGGTACTAAATTACGTAAAATTTCAATATTATTTATCTGATGATTCAAATCTACAAAAGTATTACCAACATATTCATTATTTTCTATTAATACGACGGATTGTTCTGCTTCATGCCTACCAATATCAATAATTAGCATATTATCATTGCTAAAACCATTAAGGTTTGGTTTGTTATTTCTACGCTGATTGTATCTTGGTTGATGAATTTTAAGTTCTTTATGTAATTTTAAATCGCACATTAAATCATTGCCTAACAATTCAAAACTAACACTTTGTGTTTGCGAAATTAATGTTTTAATTTTTTTTGCTTCACGTAAAAACAAATTATTTACTGCTTTTTTTATGTTTTTATTTTTGTTGATGTATAATATTTTTCCATCTTTATTATAAAAATAAAATAAACCAGTTTTGGTAGGTAAATCTTTTAAAATTCGAGTTAATCTATCCGATAATTTTAGATTAGCAATCGGTTTTATAGTTGTCTTAAAAATACCTTTAGTAGTGTCTTTATGTAATAATAATTCAAAAAGTTTTACCGTTGCAAATGCATCGCCTTCTGCCCTATGTCTGTTAGATAAAGGTATTCCTAAAGAGCGACATAAGTTTCCTAATTTATATTTTGGTATATCTGGAAATATTTTTTTACTTAAAGCAACTGTACATAATGTCTCTCTTTCAAAATTATAACCCAAACGGTTAAATTCGGTTCGCATAATTCGATAATCGAAACTTGTGTTGTGAGCAACTAAAATAGTGTTTTCTGTAATTTCAATAATTCGCTTTGCGACTTCGTAAAATTTTGGTGCATTAGTAAGCATTTTATTATTTATACCTGTAAGATTAACCACAAAAGGTTGAATTTCTTTTTCTGGATTAACCAAACTTACAAATTTATCTACCACAGTATGACCATCAAATTTAAAGATGGCAATTTCAGTAATGCCTTCTTCATTAAATTTCCCACCAGTGGTTTCTATGTCAACTATTGTGTAAATAATTTATACTTTACGATTAAACGAATCAACAAAAAAACGATTAAACAAATTTTTAATCAACCTTTAATCTTTCTTCTCTATTGGCAATTTCCCAAGCAGTTAAAAAAACTAATTTTGTTCTTTTTTCTAAAATATCGTAATTAATTTTGTCTTCGGTATCTGTTGCTTTATGATAATCTTCATGCACACCATTAAAATAAAATATAATCGGAATTCCGTTTTTAGCAAAATTATAATGATCCGATCTGTAATAAAATCGGTTTGGATCATTCTCATCATTATAGGTGTAGTCCAAATCTAGATTAATATACTTTTTATTTACTGCTTCAGAAATATTATGCAATTCGGTACTAATTTTATCAGCACCAATTAAATATACAAAATTCGGATTATCTTTATGTTTTTCATCTACTCTACCAACCATATCAATGTTTAAATTAACAATCGTGTTTTTTAAAGGAAAAATAGGATTTGCAGTATAATATAACGAACCAAATAAACCTTCTTCTTCGCCAGTAAAATTTAAAAATAAAATCGAACGTTTTGGACCTTCACCTTCTTTTACAGCTTCACGAAACGCTTCTGCTATTTCTAAAACTGCAGAAGTACCAGAAGCATTATCATCTGCACCATAATATATTTTATCGCCTTTAACTCCTAAATGATCATAATGTGCAGAAATAACTACAATTTCTTCTGGTTTTTCGTTTCCGTAAATAAAACCTAATACATTTTCGGTGTCGCCATTTGCTCTACCTTTTAAAAATTTTTCTGGTATGTGTTGAAAATATTCTTCAGTTTTAGCAATTCCTGGTGCAACACCTATTTTTTTATAAAAATCTTTTATATAGTTTGCTGCCATTTTCTGACCTTTTTCGCCAGTCATTCTGCCTTCAAATTCTTCGGATGCTAAAATAGATAAATGTTTTTTTAAATCTTTTTTTGTAATTGTATTTGTATAATAATTAATTGCCTTTACATCTAATAACTTAATGTCTTCTGCCTTAATATTTTGTTTTTTACTTTTAATAACTACAGTATCTTTTGTAGTTTCTTTAGTAGAATTACACGTTATTAATGAACTTACTAATAATATAAATAAGATTTTTTTCATTTTAAAAATATTTTTCACAAAAGTAAGGAATTAATACCGTTTAATATTTCAAAATAATATTTGTTTAAAAACTAATTTTACTTACATTTGCAACCCTAATTAAAAAAGGTGTCGTGGCCGAGTGGTTAGGCAGCGGTCTGCAACACCGTTTACAGCGGTTCAAATCCGCTCGACACCTCTAAAAGGTTTGTAAAATAAAATACAAATCTTTTTTTTTGCGCAAAAAATAAATTAAATAGACAACTCTGTTAAAAATCCGATTACCAAACTATTGATGGTTCATTAATAAACATTTCCTTTATTAATTAGAATTAGTATTGTCCGATAAAGACATTAGACCGCTTCGCTATTAGATATTTAGACAAAAGACCAAATTGCAACTATTTGATAATCTTTTATTTAAAAATAAAAGTAAGGTGTCATTTTACAAATATCTCCTTACTTCTTTGTTTTATAGGGTTT
>CAYQTF010000121.1:0-7913 GCA_964420345.1 uncultured Flavobacteriaceae bacterium | reverse complement strand
ACGACTTGAATATGCGTAGTTGCGGACTTTAAGGCACTTGATTTTCAATTTAGCACTGCACTTTGTACAAATTTACAAACTTTGAGTTTAGCACAAAACCCGCAATTACGTATATTTTTTGTTGGCAACCGTTATTCTTGTTTTGTACTTTAGTTATAAGTTTCAATTTTTAGTAAATTTCCGTTTTCGTCATATTCTTTCCATTCGCCTAATTTTTCACCATTATCAAGTTTCCCAATCATACGTAATTTTCCATTTTTATGATAATATTTCCAAGTATCATTTTTACCAGTTTGATTAAATGGCGGAAATAAAATGATAGAATACATTCCTAATGTTTTCAAATGTCCATTTTTATAATATTCTTTCCATTCTCCATCTAATTCCCCATCCAACTCTTCTCCTTCAATATTGTAATTGTAATGCTTTTTTAACTTGCCATTATCATAAAACTCTTCAATGCTTGATGTTTTTCCGTTTTTATAGGTTACATTTTTAGACAAAATACCTTGATTATATTTTTTTAAAATACCAGTCCCATTTTTAACTGTACCTTTATCTAAAGAATTTCCTTTAGAGTCGTAGTAGTTTATAACTTCACTTAAAGTTCCGTTCTTAATAAATAATTGAGTTCTTTCTAGTTTACCATTTTCATAGTAATCGTAGCACTCACCATTTTTTTTATCATTGAAGTATGTCACTTTTGATTTTATATTTCCATTTTCATAATACCATTTCCATTCTCCACTTTTCATTGACTGTGTTATATTTTTATAAAAACCGTCAATATCAATTTGCCCATTTTCAAAATATCTTTTAAAAGCACCTATTCTATCTAGACTTTTATTAGACTTTAAACTATAAGTGCCGTTTAATTGACCATTTTTATAGTATATATTGATTAACATTTTACCACTAATTAAGTGTACAGTAGTTTCTTTTAATTGTCCAGATTCATAGTACTTTTTCCATTTCCCTGTTTTATAATCATTTTCGTCATAATAACCTCTTTCTTTAATATTTCCATTATCATAATATTCTTTATGCTCTTGAGCATTTATAAAATTGATAAATAGTACTGTTACTAAAAATAATATTGCTTTTTTCATAATGTTAAATTTTCGTTTTTAAATGGTTGCCAACGGTTAGTATAAGAATAGTAGCGGATTTCAAGGCACAAACCTTTCAATTTATTACTAAACTTTGTACAAAGATACTACCTTTGAATTTATCACTAAAACCGCTATTATTTTTATACATTGTTACCTGCTGGCTGTTTTGTTTTCAATTAATTTATCCATAATTTATAAACTGATAAAGCACTTAATATTAGTAAAATTGCTCCAAAAATCCATATTGATATTTTAATAGTCTTTTGATTATTTGCTAATAATTCCGTTTGTTTATTTATTTCATTTTCAAAAATTTGTTTTATCTGATTTCTTTCATTCTCAATGAGTTGCTTCATCTGTGATTTATTATCATCAAGTTTTATTTTAATTGTGCTTTCAAGGTCTATATAGAATTTTTTATTTTCTTGTCTTAATTGCTCAATTTTTTTCTCAATTAATTCTGTAAGTTCAGTTTTTCCTTTAACATTAGTATTCTCAATCTCTAAAAGGCTTTTAGAAACTCTCTCTTGTTGAATTTTTTGTAACTCATTTATTTTATCAAGTGCTTTACTATTAACATCAAATTGCTTACTAATTTCATCATAAGCCAATGTTAAGCCTTGAAGTTTTTGATAAGCACCAGAAACGTCTTTTAATTTATCTACTTCATTATCGAAGTCTTTTAATGTTTCGTTAAATTTCTGCAAGTTGCTCATAAAGTTTTTTATTTAATTTTTTAATCTCTGTCAATTTTTGTGCATATACATCATTTAATAAATATGCCAAATCATAATACTCTGCGAGTTCTTCTAATTTATTAGGATAGTATTTAGAAATTGACAAGCACAAATCTAATTTTTGTTTCTCGTTTAAGTTTTTACCTAAATGTAATAATTTATTAAAAAACTCTGATTGTTCTTCTTGGTTAAAAGTCTCTTTTATAGTTTTTAGGGTACTTTCAAATCTTTGTTTTCCGTCACTATCTTCATAATCATTTAGTGCTAATCGTACAAAACCACTTAAAAAATTAAGACCTAAATTATTTCTATAACTCTCTAAAAATCTACTTATACTATCTTTTAGTTTAACAAATTCCACTTCATTTGGAAATTGATTATTTGTTGTTAGAACATCAAACCATTTTTCAAAATCGGTTGGGTTTTCAGCAATGTGCTGAAGTACAAAAGTCGTTTCTGTAAAAATGAAATAACTATCAATACGACTTTTGAAACTTTCGCTATCTTTAAATTCATTACACCAATCAGATAGTGTTTTTAAAGATTGTTTTCTGCTGTATGCAATATTTTCAAATATCCAATTTAGAATATACCATACTGACTTTTCTAATATTGAAGATTTATTTATTGTTGAAATCTCATTTTTAACTTGCGTGTTTGGTTCGTATTTTGTTATATAATTTGAAACACTTTTGATAATATTATTCTCGCTTAAAGTTTCAAACTTAACTTCAAAGTGGTTTATGAAATTTGTAGTCCAATCGGACACAATACCCAATAAACTTAAACGATAAATTACTTTTTGTAATGTGTCACTATTTACCCTTAATTTTGAATATGCATCATTCCAAAAAATCTTTACGGTTGCATTTTCTTTAAAATAGTGTTTTATAGTATTTAGAATAATGTTAAAATTTTCATCTATATCTTTTTGTCCTTGTGTAAATAAAAATATTTGCTTGAAGATGTCTTTCCCATTCCATTTAACTTCTTCACTAATGGCTTTCATTTCGGAAAAAGTTGTGTCTTTGTGGTATAAACGTTCAACTTTATCACTGTCGAAAGTTTCAGGCGAATACATTACATAACATTTTCCAATTTTACTTTTATTCTCTATTTGATTTTTATCCCAACGACCTGCTCTTCCTGCTTCTTGGTAAAGTGCTTCTACGGAACTTGGCAAACCATAATGAAAAGTGTAATGAATATTTTGTTTATCAATTCCCATTCCAAATGCTTTGGTAGCAACTAAAATTTGATATTTATTAACTTTATAATCTTTTTGAACTTGCAATTTGAATTTAACAAATTCATCATTATTCATTATTGGTTCTGTTCCTTTGTACCTACCATTATCATCATAGATTTTTGTTGTTGGACAACTTCCAGAATACCAATTAACTTTATTGGGATAAATTGTATTTAAAGTATTAGAAATTTGATAACAACCATAAGCACCATTAACATTTGGTGTAAATATTAAACCTGCTTTTTCAGTATTTTCTGTAAAGTCTTCTGTGTCTGCAAGGTTTGATATTAATTTTTGTAATTCTTTAGATTTATTTCCTTTATCATTAATTACTTCAAATTGCAATTCTTTTCGGCTATAATCTAAAAGTGATTTTATATTTTCATCTTCAAGTCTTTGCTTTTGTCTTGAAAACTCAACTTTAATATCTTTGAGAACATTTACAGAAGCGGTTGCAGTTAAACCAATAAATTTAATTTTACCTTCTCCATTTTTATCTTTTGGACTTAATTTATCAATAGTTTTTGCTAAATTCAAGTATGAAGTTCTAAAATCGTGTCCCCATTCTGATAAACAATGTACTTCATCAACTACTGCATAGGCTATTGAGAAATTTGAAATTATGGAACTAATTTTATCTCTAAAAGAAGGTATCTGAAACTTTTCGGGTGAAATCCAAACAAATAAGTATTTCCCTTGTTCAAAATTTATTTCAATTTGCCTTCTTTCGTCTGCTTCTAAATCACTTGTAATAAAACTTACATTTGTAATAAGCATATTAACCAAATTTTCGTTTTGGTCGTACATTAATGACTTAATAGGACAAACGACAAAGTTTATACTTGGTTGTAATAAACAAGGTAATTGATAAGTTAAAGATTTACCGCCACCAGTTGGTAAAAGTCCAATAGTATCATTTCTATTTAGGACATTTGAAATAATAGGAAATTGTCCTTCTCTAAAAGATGGTTTGCCAAAAATATTTTGCAAAAAGAACTCTAATGTTTTTTTATCATCATCTGTGATGTTATAGTTTACAGGTTCTGTTGTACTAACTCTAAAATAGTTTTTAGTTTTTGGATTATCAAAATAGTCTGTTCTTAAATAAATTACATCAGAATTAATTTTGTATTCATCTGTATATCTTTTGAATAGTGAAAAATCAATGTTTATATATTTTGTGCTTGGTTTAAAATCCTTTTTTGAATGTACAAGGTTAATTTCAATCTTTGGTTTTGAAATATTTTTTTTGTTTTTAAGTAACCATAATTTGTCAAGCCAAATGAGTAAATCATCTATTGCTAATTTTGGAAAATCTCCTAACTTTTCATTGGCAAAAATATGAAATTTCCAATCTTCATTTAGAGTTAAGTAATTATGAATTAAGAACTCAATAAGTAAAATCTGAAAACGCATTATTGCCGTAGGCAATAATTTTGTTTTTAGTTCTATTTCACTCATTTTGTTGTTTTCTATTACATCACAAGCATTTTTATAAAAGTCAAGTAAATTTTTATATCTATCGAGATGTTCTAAAATATCTATTATTTTTTCTTTATAAGTTCCATTTCGTAATTCAATTGTACTTATCCGTATGGTTGTAATTCCTTGTCCATTTAGGTAATTATCTCTAATAGTATCTCCAACTCTTGTAACTTCATCCGTTTTGTGTTGTTGTCCGTCAATTTCTATTACAAGTTTTGCTTGTGGTAAATAAAAATCAACTTGCTGATTGATAAAACTATTGTTTTCAATTCCTACAAGTTCGTTTATTTCAATTTCAGGAATTATTAATGATTGAATGAACGAATATTCTCCAAATTCATTTTGGATTATTGTTTCAAAAAAATATTTTGCAGGATAATAGTTTCTTTCACTATCTCCTTTTATCGTATTGTGCCAAATAGGTGTTTCATTTGTAGCAAATAAGAACCTTTCTTCAAAATTGTCTAATTTATGTATTTCTCCTAATTCTTTTTGTAGATTAGTTGAAAGAGTAGTAGGAAAACCCCTTTGTAAAATATTTTTAGCAACATACAAAACAGATAAAAAATCCGTGTCGATTGGATTTTCTATTAAATTCTGTATTACAAAATTTGGATTTGTATATGTGTAATTTGCTGTGTATTTTTTCATTCAATTTTTGCAGTCTGTTTTCGGTGTGGTGCTTGCAGGTAACGGTTGAATATGGTTAGTGCTGGATAAAAATACAATAATTTTCGAGTTTAACACTTGCTTTGTAAATACAAAACCAACTTTAAATTAAGCAATTTAGCCAGCATTAACTATATTTTTTGTTGCACACTGTTTACTCTTCAATTAATTTAATAAACTTTAAACCACAACCTTCAAAACAGGATAAATAAGTTGGAGTTAAAAACAAAAATTCATCTAATAATTGATAATTTTCAACAAAAACACCTTCGGGAGTTTCAACTCCAATAGTAAAACCGTCACACCCGTAATCGAAGGTTAATTCATCATTTATAAATGAATATGTTCCTATTTCACATTCATTATATTTTGTAGATGAAAATGTACTATTTTCAAACAATTGAATATGATAAGAATTTTCACCTAAAACAGTTACCCAATTGCCATTAACACCATCTACTACATACTCTTCAATTAATTTCCAATTGCCAACTAATGATGATGCTTGACTATCGTTATCATCTGTATTTTTACAATTAAAAAGTGAACAAATTACTAATAAATAAAATAAATTTTTCATAATGTAAATATTTAAAAAGATTAAACTTAATCAACAATTATTGTTTTTGTTAAAATTTCGCCGTTAATATTTGCTTTAATTATTCTTAAATCGCCTGAATTACTTTGATTGTTAATATTCATTTCTTCTTGATTGGCATTAAAAACTTGTTTTATATTACCATAAATATCATATAATTCAGATATGGTAACAAACTCGTATTCGTCTGTTAATGAATTAAATACTTTATATTTGTTTGAGCCAACTTTTATGATTTTAGGCATACCTTGACAAGGGCATTCGGGGTTTTCTAAAATATATGGTATAGTTGTAGTGCCACATTCATTTGTAACTGATATTTCACCTGTAACTACTGTCCAATCAGAAGAAGTATAAGTATAATATACTGGACTAACTGCATTCTCATTATAATTAAATATATCAACATCATAAGTAATTTCAGTCTCTGTAACTCCTTGCTTTCTATAATGCCAATAACGTAAAACATCTAAAAAATGAACTTCAATCCAAGGAATACCACCATTTTCATTAATAAATATTTCAAATTTTGGTTCGCCAATCCAAACTTCTTTACTAAATGAACCGCCTGGAAATGTAGCTTCAATTAAACCATTACTATTAGAGGAAGAGTTTGCAGTTACGCTTATTGAATTACCATTATTTTCGATAATTTCAATATTGTTAGATACTAGCCAATTGTATGGTGGCTCAGCATTTTCAATAGTGAATGTTGTTAAGGTATCTTCACAAATTGTTATATTATCTGAAGTAATTATTGGCGGTGTACAAGAGTTTGATGTTACATTTTGCAAAATATTTTCTGCAAATATTGCATCTCTCATTCTTAATTCTTGACCATCTGTAAAATGGTCTAAATTAGGGTAATAAGACATAAAATTTGTCAAATCTGGAGAAAAACCATTAGCATTACCATTTCCTTCATCTGCAGGTGTGTCACAAACCCTATCGCCACAATCATTACAATTTGGAGATGTGCTTTCGATTAATTCAGCACAACCTGCCGTGTTTGGTCTTGTACCTTGAAATGTATGTATTAAATTTAGGCAATGTCCTAATTCATGAATTAATACTTCATGCAATATAAAATTATCATCAACTACTAAATTATTTGAAGGTATACTTAATGCAGTCCCAAGAACTATTCCACCTGCTGCGGTCGTCCAAAGATTATTAACTATATAAATATTAATAACATTATCAATATTTCCAAAATTTGCAAGATCTTCTTCTTCGCCGTCTTCAATACTTAAAAAGGCTGTATTATCAATAAAATCAAAACCCAAATTATTAAAAAAAAGATTATGAACACTAAAACTTTCATTAATAAAATTTGTCATATTCTCAACTAAATTTGGACTAATCCCACCTGTTTGGTTATCATTTCTAACTATATGATAGAATACATTCAAACAAATTTCAGTGTGCATTTGAATATTTGTTTTATCAAAACCACGTTCTGCTTTAGTTCGATTATGTTTTTGATAATTTTGTGGTGTAGTTGTTCCACAAACCTGACTGTAAACAGTAAAGTTTAAACTTAAAAAAGTTAATAATAGTAATAATTTTGTTTTCATAATAAAATATTTTAGTTCCCGTTTACTCCTGTTTTTAGTCTTTTTTCAACTTATTCCGACCTATGCTCACGTAATTATTTGGTTTTTAATAGTGTGCAACGGTTGAATAAGTGCAGTAATGGTTAAAAACGCACTTACTTTGAATTGTAAAAATAGTAATATTTTTGGAATTTTTACAAAATTCCAATATAAAAAAGTCAAAAATTTTGAAAATGTTACGGACTTTGAGATACAAAACTAACTTCGAGTTAAGCAATTAGCCATTATTGCATTTATTTTTTGTTGCCTGTAGTGTTACTTTTTGCATTTGCGTTAGCATCTTTATCATTCTGCTTTTCATTCGGTTTTTTTACCATAAAATTGCTCATTTTCCGCAATATTTTTTTTGCGTTCTGATGAGAATATTCCGCTAAATTTTGAGTTCGATTAACGTAAACTTGCTCATTTTTCGCAATATTTTTTTTGCGCTCTGATGAGAATATTCCG
>CAYQTF010000120.1:0-7934 GCA_964420345.1 uncultured Flavobacteriaceae bacterium | reverse complement strand
CTGTGTGAAACATCACTTACCAAGTTATTCTTGACTGAATAGGAATAACTATTAGTTAGATTGTAGTTATTTTATGCAGAACTCACAGATTTCATAGAAAACTGTCATTCAATTCTGCGAAATCTGTGAGTTCTGTGTGAAACATCATTTACTTCGCTCACCAACAAAATAATCTAACTTATCTTGAAAAAGCACATTAAAAGTAGTTAAACTGCCATAGATACGAGTTATATATTGCTGTAAGTCTATTTTTTCTTGATCGTCTAGATTTTTACTTGAGTTAATTTTTTGTTCCATAACTCTAATTCGATCCCGAACCATTACAATTTTATGAAAAAAAGTGTCGATTGGTATTTCTTTAGATTGCGTATTTGTGCCAGGTTCTAAAATTAATTTTCCGCCTTTCCATTTTTCTGCAATATCTCTTGCAGGCGAAATGCCTGTCCATTTTTGAAGTATTTCTTTCATCGATTTTTCTACTTCGTATAAACTAACTGTATCGATATCGTCATTTTCTAAAGCTTCTATGATTTCAAAATCGGAATCTATTTCAATAGTTTCTAAACCAATGTCAAAAAAAGTAACCCAATAATGTTGTGCAGTTAAATTTGTGATGACTCCTAAACCAAAGTCTTTGTGTTTAATTCTTGAACCTATACCTAGTAATTTCATGTATGATGTAATGTTATTTGTTAAATGTGGGATTGTTTTTTAAAAGTCTTTTACTATGATGTACAGAAATAATATCAATTCTATTATCTGAAATTATTAAATAAATAATTCGATAATTACCCTGTATTAATTCCCTTAATTCGTCCGAATTATATTCAGGTACTATTCTACCAATAAATGGATGCGTTTTCAAGACAGTAACTTTTTCAAAAAACAGTTGAACTTGAATTTGAGCGTATTTTACAGAGTCTTTAGAAATAAATTCGGCAATGTTATCTATATCTTTAATGGCATTAGATGTCCATTTTACAACCATTTTTGTAATTTTTCTTTTGCTTGTGTTGTAGAAAGTGTATTGCCAGATTTAGATTGTTCTAATCCAATTTCAACTTTACTCATAAAAATTATTCGATCTAATACATCTTCTACAGAAAAATTTTCAGGTAATTCGTTTATTGTTTTTATTAATTTTTCTTTTGTTAGCATAATTTTAATTTAACGATAATATGTGTACACCAAATATAGCAATAATAAAATAAACCGCAATAGTCATTGCACCAGCATAATCTTTAGCAACACGTTGTCCAAAAAGTAATGCTAATAATACTTTAGCGCAAATCACCGCTCCAAATAAACCTAAAGTTTTGGAATCCTGAAAATAAATCTGTACCATACCAGCAACACATAACAAACCGCCAATAACTTCACTAACAACTATAATTATCAATAGTAAAGGTACAGAGTTTTTTAAAAAAGTGTTTTCAAAAACCGATTTTATATAAGAAATAGTTCCTTCCCAATCGGTAATTTTTTCAAATCCAGATTGTAGAAAAGTGATACTTAAAAAGGCAAGTACTAAAAGTTCGGTAGCATATTTCATGCTTAAATTGTATAATTCAATCATACGAAAAAGATTATTTTCTACAAATATAAATTATAATTCTACACCTATAAAATTAATGTTCAGATAAAAAGTTTATTTTGTATTTTTAACCCATCAAAAATCAAATACTACTTTAATTACTACGAATTCTAATTATGTATTTAATTAATTAGTAATAACCAATACTTTTGAGTCAAATTAAACTCATAAATACTAAAATTATGCTATCAAAAACTAAAAATCTATTCAAAATTACATTATTAATTGCATTTGCGTTAATCACCACAATTTCTTGTAAAAAGGATAAAACTTCAAATACAGATAATATATTTAAGTTTAAAGAGTATATTTATTATACAACTTCGGGTAGAGTTTCGGTGAGCGAACCAATTAAAATTGCGATGGCAAAAGATGTCGCAACCTGGGAAGCAAATCAAGAAATTGACGATAATGTCTTTAGTATTTCGCCTTCCGTTAACGGAAAATTAGCGGCATTAAATAAACGCACCTTAATTTTTCTACCAGATGAAAGCTTAAAACCAAACACAGAATATACCGTAACTTTAAAGTTGAAAAAATTGTTTAATGTTAAAGGCGAATTTAAAAACTACACGTTTGCGTTTAAAACAATAGATCAAAATTTTAATATCACTACCAATAATTTACAATCGTATTCTAAAGAATATCAATATTTAGAAGGAAATGTACAATTGGCAGATGTTATGGAAGTTGAAGATGTAAAACAATTAATTTCGGTTTCACAAAAAGGAAAAAAAATTGCCATTAAATGGGAAGAAAACATTAATAATTCCACAAATTTTGATTTTAAAATAGATAGTATTAAACGTTTTGAAGACGATTCTAAAATCAACATTAAATGGAACGGAAATAAATTTAATATAGATTCTAAAGGAGAAAACACCTTTAATATACCTGGCAAAAATAATTTTTCGGTTGTAAGAGTTAATGTAGAGCATTCGCCTGAATTGCATTTGCAAGTAAATTTTTCAGATCCATTAAAAAAACAACAAAATTTCGGAGGTTTGGTTACGGTCGAAAATTCAGGGAAATTACGTTATGTCGTTGACGGAAACTTACTAAAAATTTACCCAAGTAAACGAATAGTTGGCAATGTAAACATCGAAGTTTTTAAAGGAATAAAAAGTGCAGATAACTATAAACTTAAAAATGCTTATAACCAAATGATTGCTTTTGAGCAATTAAAACCAGAAGTTAGATTAATTAGTAATGGTTCTATTTTACCAACATCCGATAATTTAAAATTAAATTTTAAAGCCGTAAATTTAAAAGCAGTTGATGTTAGAGTAATTAAAATTTACGAAGATAATGTCTTACAATTTCTGCAAAATAATAATTTGGATAGTGATAATAAATACGAAATTAGACGTGTTGGAAGACGAATTACCAAGAAAACAATTAATTTAATTAAAAATAAAATTTCTAATACTGGTAAATTTAAAACATATTCCGTTGATTTATCCAAATTAATAAAAACAGAACCTGGCGCAATTTACCGAGTAGAATTTAGTATTAAAAAAGAATATGCTTTGTATACTTGTGACGGGTCAGAAATTGATAGTGATGATGATGAATATTACGAAGAAGATTACTACTACGATGAAACGCAAAATTATACAGTAGCAGAAGCAGCAGAATTAGATGAAAGAGAAGAGCAATATTGGGATAACTTAATTTATAATTATCGAAATAATCGTTATTATAATTGGCGAGATAGAAAAAACCCATGCAAAGAAGCGTATTATAATACCGACCAACGAGTGGCTGCACAAAATGTGATTGCTTCTAATTTAGGTGTAATTGTCAAAAAAGGAACAAACAAAAATTACTATTTTGCAGTAACCGATATTTTAAGTACCAAACCAGTTTCTGGCGCAAAAATTAGTTTATTTAATTTTCAGCAAAAAGAAATTTTAAGTACTGCAACCGATAGCGATGGTTTTGCAACAATTAACGAAAATAAAAATGCTTTTTTTGCTATCGTTTCCAACGGAAATAATTATTCTTATATCAAATTAGATGATGGTCATTCACTTTCCTTAAGTAAATTTAATGTTTCTGGTAAACGATTAGAAAAAGGTTTATTAGGTTATATTTACGGCGAACGTGGCGTTTGGCGACCAGGCGACACATTACATTTAAACTTTATTCTAAACGATAAAGCAAATAAATTACCGAAAAATCATCCTGTAAAAATGCAAGTAACCGATGCTAGACAAAAACTGATTTACAAACAAATCGCAACTTCTGGCAATAATGGTTTTTATAAATTTAGTGTACCAACTTCAGACGTTTCGCCAACAGGAAATTGGAATGCAACTGTTAGTGTTGGTGGCGCAACTTTTAACAAACAATTAAAAGTAGAAACCATAAAACCAAATCGTTTAAAAATAAAAATTGATTTTACCGATGCTATTTTTCATGCTAAAAAACCAATGAAAGGTAATTTGGCCGTAAAATGGTTGCATGGCGCACCAGCAAGAAATTTAAAAGCAGACGTGAAAGTAAAATTTTCTAAAACTTCTACAGGTTTTAAGAATTACTCAAAGTATCAATTTAGTGATCCAACACGTGAATTTAATGGCGAAGAAATGACCGTTTTTGATGGTGTTTTAGATAATGATGGCAATGCAAATATTTCTAAAAATGTAGATTTTAAAAACAAAGCACCTGGCATGTTACGTGCATCTTTTTTTACACGTGCTTTCGAAAAAGGAGGCGATTACTCCATGGATGTTTTTTCGAAAAATTACGCACCTTATATTTCGTTTATTGGTTTAAAATCACCAAAATCACGTGCTTATGGTTCATTTTATACTAATGAAGATATAACTTTTGATATCGTTACGGTTGACGATCGTGGAAACCCAATAAAAAGAAAAGGTTTAGAAGTAAAAGTGTACGAAATTAAATGGCGTTGGTGGTGGAATTCGTCTTACGATGACTTGGCTTCTTATGTGAGTAATTCATACCATAAAACCTATAAATCTTTTAAAATTAATACCGATAAAAACGGAAAAGCATCGTTTAAAGTTAGAGTAAATGAAAAAGATGATTATTATGGCGGACGTTATTTAATTCGCGTTTACGATCCAAAATCTGGTCACGCAACTGGTAGAACAGCATATTTTTATAGAGATTGGTGGAAACGTCAAAATAATGACGACCCTGAAGCGGCAAAAATGCTGGTTTTTTCATCAGACAAAGATAAATACAATGTTGGTGAAACGGCAAGAATCACTTTCCCGAGTGGCACAGAAGGTCGCGCTTTAATAAGTATTGAAAATGGGAGCGAAGTGCTGAGTAGAAAATGGGTAAAAACCGTTAAAGGCGAAACTGTGGTTGATATACCAATTAATAAAAACATGGCGCCAAACGTGTTTGTAAATATCTCACTATTACAACCTCATGCTAAAGTCGAGAACGATTTACCTTTACGTTTATACGGAATAATTCCGTTATTAGTTGAAGACCCAAATACTAGAATTCAACCAATTATTGACATGCCAAATTCTTTAAAACCCGAAGAAAATTTCACCATAAAAATAAAAGAGAAAAACGGTAAACGAATGACCTATACTATTGCAATTGTAGATGAAGGTTTGTTAGATATTACACGTTTTAAAACGCCAAATGCTTGGGATGATTTTTATAAGCGACAAGCATTAGGTGTAAAAACTTGGGATATTTTTGATGATATTATCGGTGCATATTCTGGTGCAATAGAACAAGTTTATGCAATTGGTGGTGATGGCGAAGCAAATGCTAAAAAAGCAAAAAAAGCAAATAGATTTAAGCCTGTAGTGATGACTTTAGGGCCATTTACTATCGGAAAAAATAGCAGTAAAAAACACGTTATTAAAATGCCAAAATATATTGGTTCGGTTAGAACAATGGTGATTGCTGGTAATAATACTTCGCCTGCTTATGGTTCGGCAGAAAAAACAACAGCAGTTAAAAAACCATTAATGGTATTGGCATCTTTGCCAAGAAAATTAAGTCCTGGTGAAAAAGTTACGCTTCCTGTTGCTGTATTTGCAATGGAAAACAAAATTAAAAATGCTAAGATTTCTTTAAAATTATCTAAAGGAATAAAAATTATTGGTGAAAGAACGCAACATTTATCTTTTGATAAACCAGACGAGAAAATGGTGTATTTTGATTTAGATGTTTCCGAAGCAAAAGGAATTGGTAAAATTGAGGTAATTGCCGAAGGAAATGGCGAAAAATCTTCTTACGAAATAGAGATTGATGTGGTGAATCCGAACCCGATAACAAATAAAGTACATGATATTGTTTTAGAACCTAATTCGATTAAAACGATTGATTACACAACTTTTGGTATTAAAGGAAGCAACCAAGCAGAAATAGAATTTTCTTCATTGCCACCAATGAATTTTTCACAGCGTTTACAGTATTTAATTCAATACCCACATGGTTGTGTAGAGCAAACAACATCTAGTGTTTTTCCGCAATTGTATTTAGCAGATATTTTTGATTTACCAGCACAAACCAAACAGCAAATGGAAGAAAATATCAAAAACGGAATAAAACGTTTAGGTAATTTTCAAACAAGTTCTGGTGGTTTAAGTTATTGGATTGGCGGTTCTTCAGCAAATAATTGGGGAAGTTCTTACGCAGGTCATTTTATGTTAGAAGCACAGAAAAAAGGCTATGTTTTACCATTAACCTTTATGTCTAATTGGTTGAAATACCAAAAACGTACTGCAAAAGATTGGCGATCTGATTCACGTAGATGGAATACTACTTTGTCGCAAGCATACCGATTATATACTTTGGCATTAGCAAATCATGCTGATTTATCTTCCATGAATAGATTGCGAGAACAAGATTTATCTAACGATGCAAAATGGCGTTTGGCAGCCGCTTATGCTTTGGCAGGTCAAAAAGAAGTCGCTATACGTTTAGCAAATACGGCAAATATTGATTTTAGACCAAACAAGTATGATCATTATAATTATGGTTCAACAGATAGAAATAGAGCAATGGCTTTAGAAACAATGTTGCTTACTAACAAAGCATCAAAAGAATCTTTAGACTTAGCAAAATTAATTGCAAAACGTTTGTCTGGTAATAATTGGATGAGCACACAATCCACCGCATATAGTTTGTATGCAATGGCTAAAATGGTTTCTGTTAATGGCGGAAAAGGTATTGTATTACATTACAATTCCAATGCAAATGGAAAACAAAACATTAGTACAAGCAAAGCAATTGCACAGCGAAAGTTGAAAATTAATTACGGTTCTAATTCCGTTACTATGACAAACACGAATGATAATACGGTTTTTGTACGTGTATTGAATTCGGGTATTTTACCTTTAGGACAAGAGATTGCAGAACGTAGAGGTTTAAATGTTTCTGTTAAATATAAAGATGAAGATGGAAATTCTATAGACGTTTCTAGCCTTGCGCAAGGAACCGATTTCATGGCTTCGGTTACTATAGAAAATAAAAATGGCGAATATGTGAAGAATATTGCACTTACTGAAATTTTCCCTTCAGGTTGGGAAATTGTAAACACTCGTTTTACCGATTATGGTAATGTAAAATCGAGTTCTGCTGATTTTATAGATATTAAAGATGACAGAGTTAATTTTTATTTTGATTTAGGAAGTAGAAAAAGTAAAACGTTTAACGTGTTGTTAAATGCATCTTATTTAGGTAAATATTATTTATTCGGCGTACAAGCAGAAGCAATGTATGATAATGATTACTTTACTAGAACAAAAGGACAATGGATTGAAGTTGTTAAATAGTCTTTAGATTTTGGTCTTTAGTCTTTAGTCAGGGTTTCACTTTAAGTGAAACCTTGACTTAAAAATCATCAGTTTAGTTTTTTCAAAGATAAAACAATTCTATGTTAGAAAATCCTACTTTAAAACGATATAATTTTATTGTTTTGTTAATAAAAAGTTAATTTCAAAAATAGATGTAACTTTTTAATTTATTGTTCGTCATATAGGTGTAAACAATTAAAAAACAGATCTTATGAAAAATCAAGTAAAAACAAAAAAAGAAATAAAAAATATTTATGTATTCGATTTTGAAAAATCAAAACATTCAAAATGGAATAGAAGAAGAAGATTTGGAATGTAAACCAAATTTAACAGTAATTTTTTGAGTTAGTTAATTTTCTTAAACTCCTTATAAATTTATTTATAAGGAGTTTTTGGTTGTAAATATTTATTCAAATTCATCATACTTTTCTTTATTTAAGCTGAAAAAAAAGTATTTTTTATTAAATATTTATTTTTTACAGTAAAATTATTTTTAAGTAACTGAAAATGAATTAATTAAAACGTATAAAATTTTCCAA